>DATLZA010000010.1 GCA_035574235.1 Planctomycetota bacterium
AGACGCCCATGGCGATCACGTACTTCGGATCGGGCATCTGCTCGTAGAGCTTGCGGACCACGAGGGCCATCTTCGCGTTGACCGTCCCGGCCACGATCATCAGATCGCTCTGCCGGGGCGAGGCCCGCGGAATGACCCCCAGCCGGTCCCAGTCGTAGCGCGACGCCGCCGTCGCCATCATCTCGATGGCGCAGCAGGCGATGCCGAAGAGCATCGGCCACAGGCTCGAGGCGCGCGCCCAGTTGGCGACCGCGTCCACGGACGTGATGACGATGTTCTTGCCGAACTTTCCTTCGATCAGGCTCATCGGAGCCTCCCGGTCACTTGACCTTGGCGAAATACCGCTGGGCGTCCTTGGTGTTGATCGAGTCCTTTCCGGGGGTCCAGCCGGCGGGGCAGACCTCTCCGCTCTTGACGGCGTGCTGGAAGGCGTCCACGATCCGGAGCGCTTCATCGACGCTGCGGCCCACGTTGAAGAAGTTGACGGTTTCGTGGACGACCTGGCCGTCGGGGTTGATGAGGAAGGTCGCCCGGAGGGCGATCCCCTTGGCTTCGTCGAGGACGCCGTAATCGCGGGAGATCGTCTTGGTGACGTCCGCCGCGATGGGGAACGGCGTTCCGGCGATGCCGCCGCGGTTGCGCGGGGTGTTGTACCACGCCTGGTGGCAGTAGGCGCTGTCGATGGAGACGCCGATCACTTCGACCCCGCGGGACTGGAACTCGCCGTACCGGTCCGAGAACCCGACGATCTCGGTCGGGCAGACGAAGGTGAAGTCCAGCGGATAGAAGAAAAGGAGCACCCACTTGCCCTTGCAGTCGTCGAGGGAGATTTCGCGGATTTCGCCGCGGACGAGGGCCTGGGTCTTGAACTTGGGGGCGGGCTTGCCGACGAGCGTGGCCATGAATTCCTCCTTGCGAATCAGGACCTTGAAGCCGGCGCGGCGGCGCGGTCCTCGCGGAACGCCCGCAGGACCGCCCGCACGATGAACGCTCCGACCCCGTAGACGAGGGTCAGGAGCCACGCGATGCTCCATTCGAACGCCCGCGCCTGCGCCGGGTCGAGCGACTCCTTGCAGCCGGGGCACAAAAACGCCCAGAATTCCGGATTCATCGACGGGATCTCCGGGAAAAGGCCGGGAGAAAGCCGTGTGGGGGCGAAGCGACCGCTTCGGAGAACGAGGCCGGGAAGGCGGGGGCGGACGAACGGTTCGTCAGCGCCGACGGCCGGCCCGGGCCTCGCGCCGGGCGGCGGCTCAGGTGAACGGAGGCCTCATCGCGGACTCTTTATATCCCGGCGGGGCTCGGAGTGCAAGCCCCCCGCGGGCCGCCCGGCGCATTTCGGGAATAAAGCGCTTGAAGAAGCGGTTCGATCCGGATAGAGTGCGCGCGATGCCCCGTCCTTTCGGCTGACGCGCCGGCACGGGCGCGAATGGCGTGGCCATTCCCCGGGCCTGACGGCCGGTTTCTTTTTCCCCCGCTTGCCTTTTCCGCCGGAGGACGGCATGACGCTCGTCTGCGACATCTGGAGCACCGCCAAGAGCGGCGGGTGCGCCGCGAAGCTCAGCCCGCTCGTTCTGCGCGATCTGCGGTCGGCGATCCGCCCGAAAGGCCATCCCGATCTTCTCGTGGGCCTGGACGAGCCCGACGACGCGGCCGTGTGGCGCCTGACGCCGGATCTCGCGCTCGTTCAGACGCTCGACTTCATCACCCCCATCTGCCAGGACCCGCATCTCTACGGTCAGGTGGCGGCGGCGAACTCGCTGTCCGACGTCTGGGCCATGGGGGGCCGGCCGCTGACGGCCATGAACATCTGCTGCTTCCCCGCGCGGGGCGTGGACGCGGAGACGCTGGGCCGCATCCTTCAGGGGGGGCTCTCGAAGATCGAGGAGGCCGGGGCCTTCCTCGTCGGCGGCCACACGGTCCGCGACGACGAACTCAAGTACGGGCTGTCCGTCACGGGGATCGTGCACCCCGAGCGGTACACCCCCAAGGGGGGAGCGCGGCCGGGGGATCTTCTCGTGCTCACCAAGCCCGTGGGAAGCGGCGTCTACGTGAGCGGCGCCAAGCGGGGGCGCGTCTCCGCGGAGCGCCTGCGTCCGGTCCTGGAGAAGCTCGCCGAGCTCAACCGCACCGCCGGGGAAACGATGGTGGAGTTCGGCGTTCGGGGGGCCACGGACATCACCGGGTTCGGTCTGGGCGGGCACGCGCTCGAGATGGCCCGGGCGTCGAAGGCGGGGCTGCGCTTTTTCTTCGAGCGTCTGCCGGTCTTTCCGGAGACGCTGGCGCTGCTCGAGGCGGGGATCACCACGAGCGTCACGGCCAACAATCAGGCGCTTCTCGAAAGCGCGGTGCGGTTCGACCCGGGGCTTTCGGCCCCCGAGCGGGGGCTTCTGGCCGATCCCCAGACGTCCGGAGGGCTTCTTCTGGCGGCGCCGCCGGACCGGGCGGAGCGGCTCGTCGAGACCCTGCGCTCCCGCGGCGTGCGGGACGCCGCGGTCGTCGGAGAGGTTTTCGCCTCGGAGGTTCCCGGCCTCGAGGTGGTTCGGAGGGAACGCTGAGAAAGGAGAACGGCATGCGTGCAGCGGCGGCGGTGTTCGGCGCGGTCCTGTCTTTTCCGGTCTGGGCGTGCGTTCAGGAGAAGGATTTCGGAAAGCGGCCCGACTGGTCGCTGACGCTTCCGGACGGAAAGAAGCTCTCGGCGGCGGATTTCGACGGCAAGGTGCTCATCGTCGATTTCTGGGCCACGTGGTGCCCTCCGTGCCGCAAGGAGATTCCCGGGTTCGTCGCGCTGAAGAAGAAGTACGGGGACAAGGGGCTTGAAATCCTGGGGTTCTCCTACGACCAGGACAAGGCGGTGCACGACCGGTGGGTGAAGGAGAACGGCGTCAACTATCTCTCGGTGGTCGTTCAGGGCGACGAGATCAAGAAGGCGGTGGGGGCTCTGGAGGGGAAGATCGGCCCCGTCGAGGCGCTTCCCACGACGATCGTGCTGAACCGCGCCGGGGAGATCGTCTACAAGCACGTGGGCTACGCGGCGCCCGAGGAGTTCGAGAAGGTGGTCCGGCCGCTGCTCGAGGAGAAGAAGCCGTAGGCGCCGGATTTCTGAAACCCGGTCGCCCGCGGCGTCGTTCTGAAGAATGCCCATGCGGTTCCTTCCTTTCGGCTGAGCCGCCCCCGGCGGCGCTCGGACGGCGTAGCCGTCCACCTTCCGGAAGTTTTCCGAACTCGGTCTTCCCCGAATCCCCCGGGCTCGGGGACCGTGCGGCCTCTTCTTCAAGGACAGGGCGGAGGCGGGCGCGATGAATCGGATCGCAGGCGGCGTCTGGGCTTTTCTTCTCCTGCCGGCGGCGCAGGACAGGGTGAAGGTCGAGGACCTCGTGGAGCTGCGGGCCGAGGCGGCGGCCGACGCCGCCGTGGCCGGCCGTCCGCTCCCGGTGGCGCTCGAGCTGCGGATCCGCCCGGGCTGGCACGTGTATTGGAGAAACCCGGGATCCTCCGGGATGGCGCCGGAGATCGAGCTTCGGCTGCCGGAAGGGTTCCGGGCCGGGCCCGTCCGGTGGCCGCGGCCGCGCCGGTTCGGCCCGGCGCGGGAACCCGTGTACGGCTACGAGGGGCGGGCGGTGTTCTTCGTCTCCGTGGTGCCTCCGGAAGGGCGCCCGGCCGATCTGGCGGACCTCGAGGTCCACGTCACCGCCATGGTGTGCAAGGAGGCGTGCCTTCTGGGGACGTTCCGGGCGCGCGTGGCGCCCCCGGCGGCGGGAAACGCGGCGCGCTGGGCGGCGGATCTCGAGGCGCTTCCGCGCCCGCTTTCGGAGGCGGCGGGCGTCCGCGCGGAATGGCGGGAGGGGACGCTGACGGTTTCCGGCCCCGCGGGACGCTTCCGGGAGGTCCGCTTCTTCCCGGACGAGCGGCCCGGGGTCCGCTTCGGCACGCCGGAGGCGGAGATCCGGGAGGGATCGTTCCGGCTGAGCGTTCCCGCGGCGGTTCGGCCGGACGAGACGGGCGGAAAACCTCCCGTGGTCGCGGGTCTGGTGGCGCTCGGAGAGGGGGATCGCGATCCCAGTTACGAGATCCAGGTCGTCGTGTCTTCGAAGGACTAGTCGGTTTTTTGCAAAAGGAGGAGCCCATGAAGGTTTCCCGCATCGCGCTGGCGCTGGGAGCGCTCCTGGCGGCCGCAGGGACGGCGGCGGCCGACGACGTCCGGGCGGAAGTCGGCAAGCCCGCCCCGGACTTCACTCTGCCGGACACGGACGGCAAGTCCGTCAAGCTCTCGTCGTTTCGAGGCAGGATCGTGGTGCTGGAGTGGATCAATCCGGACTGCCCGGTCTGCAAGCGCGTCTTCACGACGGGCGTGGTCCGCAAGATGCTCGAGGAGGTCAAGGCGGCTTCGCCGGACGTGGTCTATCTGCCCATCAGCACGACGCACTACATGACTCCGGACAGGATCGCCGCGTATCTCAAGGAGAACGGCATCGACGCCAAGGGGCTCATGGACACGGACGGCAAGGTGGGGCGGATCTACGACGCGCGCACGACGCCCCATCTCTACGTCATCGACGCGCAGGGCGTTCTCCGCTACGCGGGGGCGATCGACGACGACCCCTCGGGCAAGAAGCCGGGGGCGGAGAACTACGTGGTCAAGGCGGTGAAGGCCATCGTTGCGGGGCAGAAGGTGTCGCCCGAGACGACGAAGCCCTACGGCTGCTCGGTGAAGTACAAAGGCTAGTCGGGCCGAAAAACGGCGTCCCGCGGGCCCCGGCGGGAGGGTCGATCCTTCCGCGGGGCCCGCTTTCTTGACGGAGCGGGAGGGGTTCGGTAGGGTTCCCCCGGAGGATCGGGAGGAGGACCGACGATGGCGAAGATTCGCGAAGGGGCCGAGGCGCCGTCCTTCACGCTCAAGGACGCCGACGGCCGGGAGGTTTCGCTGGAGTCCCTGAGGGGCAAGGACGTGATCCTTTACTTCTATCCGAAGGACGACACGCCCGGCTGCACCAAGGAGGCGTGCGGCTTCCGGGATCTCTGGGGCGATCTCGAGAAGGCCGGGGCCGTGGTCCTCGGAATTTCGCCCGACGACGAAGCCTCCCATGCGCGCTTCCGGGACAAGTACAAGCTGCCCTTCCGGCTGCTGGCGGATCCGGAGCGCCGCGTGCTCAAAGCCTACGGGGCGTGGGGGAAAAAGACCCTGTACGGCAAGACGACGGAGGGCGTGATCCGCTCCACGGTCTGGATCGGTCCGGACGGGAAGGTCAAGCGCCACTGGAAGACCGTGCGGGACGCGGCGGCCCATCCGGGCGAGGTCCTGGAGGCGCTCCGGGCGGGAGCGTAGGGGAAGCGGCGTTCAGGCGAGCGGCCGCTCCGCGGGCACGCGCCGCACGCGGGCGTTCCCCACGCGCTCCGTGAAGCCGATCGCGTCCAGGCGCTCGAGAATCGGAAGCGCGTAGCGGCGCGAAACCCCGAGGACCTCCTTGAGCCGGGGCGTCTCCAGCGGCCCTTCGCGGTCCAGGGCCTCGCCCACCGCGCGGCGCGCCCGCTCGAGCACGGCTTCGTGGAGGAGAAGCCCCTCGCCGACGGCGACCGCCGCCCCCAGGTCCACGAGGAGGTCGAGAACCCGCTGAGCCCCCGCCGGCCCGTGCCGGGGCAGAAGGCGCCGGAACACTTCCGCCCGCGTCGGCAGCTGGAAGCCGAACCGCAGGAATTCCCCTTCCAGCTCCCGCAACGTGTGCTTCTCCTGCGGCGAAAGGACCGGCGAGAAGTCCGCCCGCCGCAGATGCCCGCCTTCGGCGACGAGCCGTCCCGAGCGCACCAGCGCGGCGGTCGCCTCCCAGAAGAGCGCGTCGTCGAGCTCGGAAAGCTCCTCGAGGACCGCGTCGAGGGCCGGCCCCCTCCGGCGCGGATGGCGGCGGTGGAAACGGTCCACGGCTCCATAGACGAGGTCGGACGCCCGGCGGAGCCCTTCCTCGTGGACGGCCCGGCCGTCGTGAAGAAGGGCCGCGCGCCCCGCGGCGCGCAGAGTCTCGAGCGAGGCGCGGACGTCGCTTTCGGAAAGCCCGAGGCGGGCGGACAGTTCTTCGATCCGCGCGGGATTCGGGCCGTGCCGCCGGAGCGCCTCCTCGACGGGTCCCTCGGACCGGGAGGACGCCGCTTCGAGCGCCCGGAGATCCTCCGGCCGGGAGCGCCGCCGCCGGCGGTTGCCGGTTTCGACGATCCGGCCG
>DATLZA010000011.1 GCA_035574235.1 Planctomycetota bacterium
AGACGCCCATGGCGATCACGTACTTCGGATCGGGCATCTGCTCGTAGAGCTTGCGGACCACGAGGGCCATCTTCGCGTTGACCGTCCCGGCCACGATCATCAGATCGCTCTGCCGGGGCGAGGCCCGCGGAATGACCCCCAACCGGTCCCAGTCGTAGCGCGACGCAGCCGTCGCCATCATCTCGATGGCGCATCAGGCGATGCCGAAGAGCATCGGCCACAGGCTCGAGGCGCGCGCCCAGTTGGCGACCGCGTCCACGGACGTAATGACGATGTTCTTGCCGAACTTTCCTTCGATCAGGCTCATGATGGGCTCAGTCTAACATGCCCCGGCGGGGCCGTCAAACCTTGACGAAAAGATCTTCGCCGGCCCGGCCGACTTCGTAGGGCCGCGCCTGCGCGCCGCTGACCGAGAGGCCGCGCCCGGTGGCCACGTCGAACTTCCACTGATGCCAGGGGCACGTCACCGCTCCGCCCTCCAGTCGCCCCTCTCCGAGCGGCCCGCCCTGATGAGGGCACTCGTCCGCCAGCGCGTGGAACCGCCCGTCCACGTTGAAGAGCGCCACGCGCAGCCCCCCCAGATCCACCGTCCTCCCCGATCCGGGCGGCACCTCCGACGCCTTGGCGGCGTAGATCCAGAAACCGTCCGAGACGACCGGAAGCCCCACGCGGGTGTCCTGCTCGAGCTTGCGCCGGACCGCCGTATCAGCGGGCGCGGGTTCCACGGCCGCCTCCGGAGGCGGACCCGCCTTCGGAGTCGCGCACCCCGAACAGCCCGCCGCCGCTTTCGGCGCCCCCCGGATTTCCTCGAGCTTGACCACCACGCGGTCTCCTCCGCCCTCCGGCTCCAGGATCACCTCCCGGAGAAGCATATTCTGTTCCACCACGACGCCCGTTCCCTTCGTCCACTCGACGCGGGAGCCCTTCGCCGGCAGGAGTTCGCGCGACTCCGTGTACCAGGTGTATTCGTACCGCAGACAGCACAGGAGCTTGCCGCACCGGCCCGTGATCTTGGACGGATCGGCCGTGTGCTTCTGCACCTTGGCCATGTCCATCGTGATGCCGCCCAGCTCCTTGAGGTGAGCGCGACAGCAGAGCTCCAGGCCGCAGTGGCCCGCGTCCCCGATCAGGCGCGCCTGGTCCCGCGCCCCGACCTGCTTGAGCTCGATGCGCGTGCGGAACTCCTGCGCCAGAAGGCGCACCAGCTCCCGGAAGTCCACCCGCGTCTCGCTCGTGAAGTAGAAAATGATCCGTTCCCCCCCGAAGACGTAGTCCACGTCCGTCAGCTTCATCGGGAGGTTGAGGCGGCGGATGAGATCCTTGCAGACCCGGACGGCGCGGGGAACGCTCTCCTTCTCCAGACGTTCGGCGTGAACGAGATCCTCGGGCCCCGCCCTCCGGACCACGTCCCACAGGCTTTCGGGCGGAAGCGTCTCCGGGATCGGTTGCAGTTTCGTGAGAACCACCCCGAGCTCCTTGCCCCGGTCGGTCTTCACGACGCAGCGGTCCTGGGGGCGCAGATCCTCGCGGTCCGTTTTGAAGCGGCCCACGAGCCGCATCTTCCCGTACCGGACGCTCGTATAGAAGCTCATGGCTGGTGGGACACCCGGACTTCGCCCGGCGAGGCCGCCCCCGCCGCCTGCCGCTCGGCCGCCAGCGCGCGGATTTCACGCTCCAGTTCATCCACCATGGCCGACTCCTTCACCCGGCGCAGGAGCTTCCCCTTCCGGAAAATCATGCCCTCCCCGCGCCCGCCGGCCACGCCGATGTCCGCCTCCGCGGCCTCCCCGGGACCGTTGACCGCGCAGCCGAGAATCGAGATCCGCATCGGCACCTGCACGTCGCGGATCCGCTCCTTCACCTCGCGCACGATCCGCTCGAGATCGATCGCGATCCGGCCGCAGGCCGGACAGGCCACGATTTCCGGCTCCCGGACGCGACGCCCCGTCGCCTTCAGGATGTCGTAGGCCGCCTGGATCTCGAGCGCCTTGTCTCCCGTGAGCGAAACCCGGATCGTATCGCCCACTCCGTCCAGAAGAATTCGGCCGATCCCGATCGCGCTCTTGATCGTCCCGTATCCCGGCAGGCCCGCCTCGGTCACCCCCACATGGAGCGGATAGTCCGTCATCCGCGCGAACCGGAGGTATGCGTCGATCACGTACTCCATGTTCGTGGACTTGAGGGATACCACGATGTCGCGGAACCCGCACCGCTCCAGCCATTCGCAGTGCCGAAGCGCGCTCTCGACGAGCGCCTCCGACGTGGCCCATCCGTGCTTCTCGAGAAGGTCCTTCTCGACGGAACCGGAATTGACCCCCACGCGCATCGAGATTCCCTTGCGCCGGGCCGCCTCCGCCACGATCCGGACGCGCTCCTTCCCCGCGTCGTCGAAGCGTCCCGCCAGGCCTCCCACGTTGCCCGGATTGAGGCGAACCTTGTCCACCCCCTGCTCGATGGCCTCCAGGGCGAACTTATAGTTGAAATGAATGTCCGCCACGAGCGGAACGTCCCCGAGAAAGCGCTTCACCGCCCCGAGCGCCTGGGCGTCCGCCTGGTCGAAGACCGCCACCCGGACGATCTCGCAACCGGCCTCGAGCATGCGGCGGATCTCGGCCTTCGTGGCCTCGAGGTCGGCGGTCTTGGTCGTGGTCAGGGACTGAACCCAGATGGGATGTTCGCCCCCGATGACGAGCTTCCCGCAGCGAACCTCGCGCGTCTTGTGGCGGACGATCATGGCTCTCCGGTCTTCACGCGCCGCGAGGAAGGAGGGACGGCTAGAGCCAGCGCCTCAGGATGACGAGGTATTTCTGCCGGTGCGCCCGGACGTCGCGGTCCAGGTACGGCGGAATCGTCTTCTTCGGCGGAGGCTCCAGGCGGTCGTCCATGGTCTTGGGCAAGTCGAACGGCCAGGGAGTCTTCTTCGGAGGCGCCGGCACGTCCAGTTCCAACGGGCTGACCATCAGCTCCTCCGGAAGGCTCGCCGGCTCGTAGCCGACGACCATCCACCCCTCGGATTCCATCTCGCGGACGAAATCTTTCACTTCCTCGGACGCCATCGGGCCGAAGGCGCGCTCCTCGTACTCCGGCCCGGGCAGGTCCCACTGATGAGGATATTTCCCCACGTTGTACGGATTGCCCGGCCGCATGAGGCACCCCGAAAGCGCCCCGAGCGCAACCGCGGCGGCGACCGCCTGCTTCATCCCCGGCATTCTAAAGCCCCTCCCCCGGGCTTTCAATCGTTTCTCCCCCCCCCTTCAAACAGGACGTCGTTCAGGGCACGGTATACGCCGCCTCCGCTTCGAACCGGCGTCCGCTGGCGGCCCCCCGAAAGCGAAGCACGTACCGACCGGCCGGAAGATCGGGGCCTCCCACTTCCGCCCGCTGCAAAAGAACGATCCGCCGCGCCCCTCCGGGAACCCCCGCCCGCGCCTCCAGCACCGCCTTGGCTCCACCCGGACCCTCGATCCGCACCTCGTGCACGTAGGCGTCGCGGTCGAACGCGAACTCGAAGGCCACCGCCTTGCGCCCCTCCTCCGTGGCGCCCCGTTGAGATCCCAGCGGCCGGACGGCCACGCCGCTCGCGGCGGGCGCCCCGGCCGTCAGAGCCGCCGCCTCCGCATCCTTGCGCGTCCCCGCCCGGTTCCCGGGAATCGCCGGCAACGCCGCCACGGGAGCTTTCGCGGCGGCCTCGTAGAGCGCCAGCGCTTCCGGCATGTGACGCTCGAGATCCTCGATCCGCGTCTCATGCGAGGGATGCGTCGAAAGAAACTCGGGCGGCCCGCCCCCGCTCATCTTCTGCATCCGCCGCCAGACCTCCACCGCCTGGCGCGGATCGTATCCGGCCCGGGCCATCAGCTTCAGGCCCTCGCGATCCGCCTCGGTCTCGTGGGCCCGGCTGTGGGGGAGCATGAAGCCCACCTGCGCGAGAACCCCATAGGCCGCCAGCACCCCCTGCCGCGTCGATTCGTCCCGCCGCCCCAGCGTCGCCCCCAGGAGCGCCCCCACTCCGCCCACCAGCAAGCCCTCGCTCAACCGCTCGGCGCCGTGCCGAAGGAGCGCGTGGGCGATCTCGTGCCCCATCACGAAAGCCATCCCCGCTTCGTCCTGGAGGACCGGAAAAATCCCGGTGTAGAAGGCGATCTTCCCGCCCGGCAGGCACCAGGCGTTCAGCGTCTTGTCGTCCACGATGACGTTGAATTCCCACTGAAACTCCGGCCGGCCGGCCGCCGCGGCCAGACGCTGCCCCACCCTTCGGACCGGCCCCACCTCCGCCGGATCGGTCGAGATCCGCTCCTGCGCCAGAACCTCCTGATACGCCTGCCGGCCGAGCTGCGCTTCCTCCGCCTCCGAAATCGCGATGAACTGGCGGCGGCCCGTGTAGGGATTCCGCACGCACGCCGCCAGAGCGGCCAGCAGAAGAAAGACCGCCGCCTTCCTCATGGCATCCCCCGATAAAGCTCCGAAGACACAAACGGCGCCAGGGCCATGATCACCGCGTCGCGGGTCACCTGCCCCCGCGTCACCCGCCCCCGCGTTACGACCGCCACCGATCCCGTGTCCGCGCGGACGATCTCCCGCACGAGCCTCTCCGGAACCTCGTAGAACGGCCCCGCCCCGATCCCCTCCCGCGCGCCGTCGAAGACGCACGCGAGCGTCACCTGGAACGGACGCGTCCCCGCGCCGCGCAGGCGGAACGTCCCCGCCTCGATTCCCACCGAAAAAGCGCAGTCCGCGAACGCCCGGCGCGCGCGCTCCCGCGCGCCCCGCAGAATCTCCCCGAAAGACACGGGCTGCGGCGAAACGCCGGACGGAACGTCCACGCCCACGGCCCGGACGCGCGAAAAAAA
Organism: Planctomycetota bacterium; assembly: GCA_035574235.1. Classification (NCBI taxonomy): domain Bacteria; kingdom Pseudomonadati; phylum Planctomycetota; species Planctomycetota bacterium. The sequence continues at coordinate 4,848 of DATLZA010000011.1, forward strand.
CCGCCCGAACGCGCGCCGCACGGCCTCCACCTTCATGCGGTTCCGGGTGGCGACCCGCACGACCATCGTCCACGCCTCCGCGCCAGATCCCGAATGTATCCGACCAGCTCCTCCGCTACGTCCACCGCCCCGAACGGAGGAATGATGTAAAACCCCGGCGCCCGGTCGATCGCCCGCTCGATCAGCTCCTTGGCGATCCGCACTCCTTCCTCCCGCTGGCGGCTCTCGGGGACGCCCCGCATCCTGGCCAGAACGTCCGGCGGGATGGAGATGCCGGGAACCTCGTGGGCGAGAAACTCGGCGTTGCGGGCGCTCACCGTCGGAAGCACTCCGAAGAAGACGGGAAAATCCCCCAGCTCCCGCCGGACCGCATCGTACACGCGGGGGATCCGCTCCGCGTCGTAGAGGGGCTGCGGCAGCGCGAACTGGGCCCCCGCGGCGACCTTCTTCCGCAGCCGCCGAACCTGCAGGTCCAGGTCCCGCACGTTCGGGTTGAACGCGCACCCGATCGAAAACCTCGTCCGCCCTCCGATGTCGTTGCCCGCGTAGTCCCGGCCCGCGTTCATCTGCGCGATCAGGCGGATGAGATCGAACGAATTCAGGTCGTATACGCTCGTGGCCTGCGGCTGATCCCCGACCTTCGCCGGGTCCCCCGTGACGGGCAGAAGCGCCGTGATTCCGAGCGTCGCCGCTTCCAGGAGCGTCGACTGGAGCGCGATCAAGTTCTTGTCCCGGCACGAGACGTGAACGATCGTGGGAATCCCCTCCCGCTCCAGGAGGTGAGCCATCCCCACGTTTCCCAGGCGCATGATCGCCAGCGGGTTGTCCCCCACGGTGATGGCGTCGCAGCCGGCCCGGCGCAGCCGCCGCGCTCCGCGGAGGACCCGTTCCACCTTGAGCCCCCGGGGCGGATCAAGCTCCACCACGATAAGAAGATCCTTCCCGAGCCGCTCGTGAAACGCGGCCGGAGCGGAAGGTCCCTCCGAAACGACCGCCGGCGCGGGACGCGCTTCGGCCGGAACCGGCCGCGCCCGCGCGGCCGGCCGGGACCCCCGAATCGCCCGCGCGAGCGACCGGACGTGCTCCGGACCCGTGCCGCAGCAGCCGCCGATGAGATTCACGCCCAGATCGCGCAGCTTCCGGCCGATCTCCGCGAAGTATTCGGGCGTGGTCAGGTACATGTAGCGGCCGTCCACGTACTCGGGAAGACCCGCGTTCGGAAAGGCCGAAAGACGGGCCTCCGTCCGCGCGCACAGCCGCTCCAGGGTCCGGAACGTCCGGTGCGGAACCGTGCAGTTGGCGCCGATGACGTCCGCGCCGGCGGCCTCGAGCTCCCGGAGGGCCTGCTCCGCTGAGACCCCGAGGGGGGTGCGCGATTTTTCCACGAACGCCATCTGGCAGACGACCGGAAGGCGGGTCCCCCGCGCCGCCGCCAGAGCGATTTTCAGCTCCTCCAGATCGGTAAAGGTCTCCAGAATCAGCGCGTCGCATCCGCCTTCCGCCAGCGCTTCGCACTGCTCTCGAAACACGTCGGCCTTCTCTTCAGGAGGCACGGGCGGCTCATCCGCGCGGCGGATCCCCGTCAGCGGCCCCACGGAACCCGCCACGAAGGCGGCCGACCCCGCCGCCTCGCGGGCCGCGCGGACGCCGGCCGCGTTGATCTCGCGAACCTTCGCCTCCAGGCCGAATCGCTTCAGCCGAAGCCGGTTCGCCGTGAAGGTGTTGGTCTCGATCACCTCCGCGCCGGCTTCGAGATATTCGCGATGAATCGCCCGGATGAGTTCGGGCCGCGTCAGATTCAACTCGTCGTAGCAGCGGCCCAGCGGGACCCCCCGCGCGTAGATTTGGGTGCCCATGGCCCCATCCGCCACGAGGACGCGTTCCTCCAGAGCCTTCAGAAAGGCGGACACGTTCCCCTTATAGCGGCCTCTTCCGCGAACGGTCAAGGGCCGTCACCGGAGGTCCGGGGGAAGATACGCGGACCACGCGGGCATGTGAACCGCGCCCCGCAGATAGGTCAACCGGCGGACGCCGGATCCGTCGGACTTCATCGTGTAAAGCTCGCGGAAGCCGTCCCGGGTCCCGACGAAGACGATCTGGGAGCCGTCCGGAGACCAGGCGGGCTCGTCGGCTTCGGCGCCCAGGTCCGTCAACCGGCGCGCATGGCGGCCGTCGGCGTCGGCCACGAAGATCGCCAGGCGTCCGTCGCGCTCCGAAGGCCAGGCGATTTTCTTGCCGTCCGGAGACCACGCGGGACGGCCGTCCCAGGCGCGATCATGGGTGAGCGCCCGGAGGTTCTTCCCCTCCGCGTCCATCACGTAAATGTCCTGCTGTCCCCCCCGGTCGGACACGAAGGCGATCCAGCGTCCGTCCGGAGACCAGGCGGGCCAGATGTCCAAAGCGGGGTCGTCGGTCAGCCGTTCCTGGCGCGCCCCGTCGGACCGCATGACGTAGATCTCCCAATTGCGGTCGCGGTCGGACATGAAGGCGATCCGGCGCCCGTCGGGCGACCACGCGGGGGCCAGATCCCGGTAAGGAGCGGAGATCAGCCGGTCGAGCCGCCCTTCCCAGGCGTAGATGCCGTTGACCCCTCCGCGGTCGGAGCAGAAAAGGAGCGTTCGGGCATCGGGGGACCAGCAGGGATACTCGTCGAGGGCGGGATCGTCCGCCACCGGAACCGGTTCACGGGCTCCGAAGTCGAGGATCGCGATGTCGCGGTCGGTCCCGCCGCGCTCGAAGGCGAAGGCGATGCGGGAGCGGCGCGCGGGCTCGGGCGATCGAGCTTCGCAGCCGAGGATTCCCGCCGCCATGGAAAGCGCGGCCGCCATCGAAGCGAGGAGCCGTCCGATCATGCGTTTCCGGTGCAGGAGCGTATCCGAGGCGGGATTATACGGAACGCCGGGGGAAAAAGCGCTACTTCGGGGATTCGCCGGGGCGCGGCGGCACCGGTCCCGGGACGGCCCGGCGGGCCTGACAGCGGCGCATGATCTCCTGCCAGCGGGGCCAGAATTCCCGCGGGGAAGCCTCGCGAAGAACGGCCGCCTCCTCCGGATCCGAACAGCGGTGGCGGCGCAGATGCTCCTCGGTCCTCGCGCGCATGACGTCGCGGAACTCGTACGAGAGCTTCACGAAGGCGTCCACGCGAGGATCGATGCCCTCCACCTCCGGGCGCAGCGCGCGGATCTCCTCGACCTTTCCCGGCCGCTCGTTCTTGAGCCACGAGAAGAAGAGGCCGCGCGGAAAGCCGGCCGCGACGCCCTGGCGATGCGCCCAGCGGAAGAAGCCCGAAGCGAGTTCCGCGTAAGCCTTGTGCTCTTCCGGCGTCAGGCGCTGCACCTTCTCCCGAACTTTCCGGACCTCCTCCGGGCTCATCGACTTGATCTTTCCCAGGTTGTCCCGGAGGCGCTGCTTTTCCTCGGGCGGAAGCTTCTTGAGCTCCTCCAGGCGCTTCAGGAGACGCGCGCGCTCTTCGGGCGGGAGCTTCCGAAACGCCTCGAGTCGCCGCTGGTCGATGACGGACGACGTCTCCTGCGCCCCCGCGAGCGCCGCCAGCCCGACGAGGATCCCCACCGCCCGTTTCACCGGCGTTCCTCCAGAAGCGGCGAGCCGCTCTCCCCGACCACGTCCAGCACCTTCAGAAGCTCGAAGTTTTCGAGAAGCTCCCAGTTTTCCACGATCTGGCGTTCCACCTCGGTCGGAAGGTCCGCCGGAGCGCCGCCCGGAGGAGCCGGATGGTGCGTGAAGACCACCGCCAGGAGGAGCACCGCGGCCGCCGCCGAAACCATCGCCGCGAACCGAAGGATTCGCGGCATCCGCTTGCGCCGGACGCCGTCGAGAAAACGGGCGGAAGGTTCGATCTCCGGGTACTCCCGGAGAAGTTCCCATGCCCGGTCCCACGCCCGGCATTCGGCGCAGGACGCCCGATGCGCCCGGGCCTCGGGACGGTCGGAAGGGTGCGCCTCCCGGTATTCGCGGCAGTCCATGCTCATGTCACCCTATTTAACCCGTTTCCCTCGCTCTTGTTTCGGTCCCCTTAAAAGATGCGCGCCGCCCGCCGAGCCGTAGATGGCCCAGGCGGCCACGGGCCGGAACCCGGCCTCCACGAAGAGCGCATGCTCCCGGGGACGAAGCTCCGGCTCCGCCAGCGCTTCGCACGTCCGCGCCCCCTCGCGGACGGCGCGGTCGAGCGCCGCCCGCAGCAGGGACCGCGCGACCGACAGCGATCGACGCGCCTTCCAGTCCACCCCTTGAAACCCGAGAATTCCGCAAAGCGGCCCCTGACCCCAGCCATAATAGGCCAGCGTCGTTCCTCCGGAGGCCAGACGCCGAACCTTCCCGGCCGAGGGAAAGCGCCCGGCCCTCTCCTCGTCCGTCTCCACGCTCAAGGCCATCTGAAGCGCCCGGGAGCGCGGCCCGTACCCCTTTCCGGCCAGAAACTTGCGGGTCCCCGCGTCCTCCCACGGAACCGCCACTCCCCAGGGCGTTCCCCAGAGAGGAGGCAGTCCCGCCGGCGCTCCGTAAAAGGGATTCTCCTCGGGAGCCGGAAGAATCACCTGGCGCGTCCCGCGAAGGCGCTCGATCCCCCGGTGCCAAAGCTCCGTCCCCAAACCCCGACGCCGCCGCTCGGGATCCACCACGAGAAACGCCACGAATCCCTGCGCCCCGCCCGGCCAGTCGGGGCAGGCGCGCCGGCACGCGCCCTCGGAGCGCCGGCCCACGTGAACGAACCCCGCCAGATCCCGGCCCTCCCGCGCCACGATCAGATCCGCCGGATCGAACTCCCGCCGCGCCTCGATCCGGTCGCGAAAGAGCCGCGGCGTCAGCGGAACGAAATGGCGCCGGCCGCCGAACGAGCGGTTCCAGAGTCTCGCCAGGGCCGCGCTCAGCGAGGGGCGATAGGGCTCGAACTTCATGGCCGCGTGAGGAAGAAGAGCGTGTCCGGACGCACCCGGGCGGCGACCCGGACGACGTCTTCCCGGGTGACCTTGCGGACCCCTTCGATGATCTCCGAGGCCGTCATCGGGCGGCCGTTCACGGACATCTCCATGAACGCGGCGATCTTGGCGGCGGGGTTGTCCTCCCGCGACCGGACGCGGTCGGCGATCGTCGCCAGGGTCTTCTCCCATTCGTCGTCGGAAATCCTTCCCTCCGCCAGATCCTGCATCTGCCCCCGGATCACGTCCACGCAGCGGGCGTACTTGGCCGGGTCGATGCCCGCCGTGATGAACAGCAGCCCCTTCGTGTAATCCAGACTCGAATGCGTCGCGTACGCCAGCCCTTCGCGCTCGCGCACCTGCGCGAAAAGCTTCGAATGAGGGAAGGCGCCGAGAATCCCGTTGTAGACGACCAGCGCAAACGTATCCGGATGCCCCCACGCCATGCCCGTCCGGCACCCGAGGACCAGCTTTCCCTGCTCGACGTCGAGCTTCTCGACGCGCTCCTTGAGCCCGTTCGCCCCGGCGCGCACCTCCGTGGGCGGAATCGCGCGCACGCGGCGCCGCCGGAACCGGAACGTCCGCGCCGCGATCTCGAAGGTCCGCTCGGGCGTCACGTCCCCGATCACGTAGAGCTCGACCGGCGCCTCCGCCAGGATCTCCTCATGAAGCTCCGCGAGCGACCGGGGCGTCACGGGATCGATTTCCTCCAGCCGGCCGTATTCGTACCGCCGGTACTCCTCGTCGCGGCACATCTCCTGGATGCACCGCTCGTAGGCGTAGGTCATCCGGTCGTTGACCATGCCTTCGATGAGACGCCGGAGGTTCTCCTTTTCCTGGGCCACGTACTCGGGATGCAGGCCCCCCTGGCGCGTCACCGGCCGGGCCACAAGGCTCCACAGGAACGCCATCGCCTTTTCGAGCGAACGGATCCGCCGCGGCGCGAAACGATCGTTGACCGCCTCGAACCGGAAGCAGAGCACGTGCCGCTCCCCCACCTTGGCGACGTCCACGCCCATCGAGGCCCCGTAGAGATCCTCCAGGAATAGGACGATCTTGCGCATGTTGACGTAGCCCCGGCAGCCGCGCCGCAGGACGAACGGGAGGAGCGCCCGGCGCGTGTGGCCTTCCGCCAGCGGCTGGTGGACGTACAGGATCAGACTGATCGTCTTGAACTGACGCGTCGGATGAACGGCCACCCGGAAGCCGGGGGACGGCTCGGCGATCTCGAAGTCGGCGAATCTCATCGGTGAAAGAACCTTTCGAGGTCCTCCAGAGTCAGCTTGATCCCCGTGGGCCGCCCGTGGGCGCACGCCGAGGAAAGATCCAGCCCCTCGGCGTCCCGGAGGAGCCGGACGATCTCCTCCTCGCTCAGCTTGCGGCCGAACCGCACGGCCGCCCGGCAGGCCATGAACTCGAGCGCCCGGTCCAGGAGCGGAACCCCCGGCTCCGCCTCCGCCGCCAGGTCCAGAAAATCCTTGAGCAGCGTCGCCGGGTCGTGCTCCGCGACCAGCGCCGGCACGGCCCGCACCGCGACCGCGTCCCGTCCGAAATCCTCCACCTCGACCCCGAAGGACTCCAGAAGCTCCCGCGCGTCGTCGAGCCGGGCCCGCTCCTCCCGCGTCACCGAGACGACGGCGGGAATGAGCAGCTTCTGCCGCGCGATGGCGGCCCGCGCGTAGGCCTTGCGGAACTCCTCGAGCATCACACGCTCGTGGAGCGCGTGCTGGTCCAGAATCCGGACGCCGTCCTCGACTTCCTCGACGAGGTAGCGGTTGTGAAGCTGAAAGACCCGCCGCCCCGTCGTCACGAGCGGGGGCGGAGCGGACGGGGAATCTTCCGGGGCGGCGAATTCCGCGGCCGGACCCGGTGGAGTCCCCGAGAAGAACTCCACCACCGCCCGCGCCCCTTCGGAAGCCCGGGGCGCCAGGCGCGCCGGGTCCAGCCGGACGTCGAGATCGCCTCCGAGCAGAGCCTTGCGGATCTCGAGCGCCAGCCGGTCGTGGAGCTTCCAGACGCTCCGGAAGCGCACCTCGGTCTTCGTGGGGTGCACGTTGACGTCCACTTCCCCGGGAGGCAGTTCCAGGAAGACGAACGCCACGGGGTACCGCCCGTGCGGCAGAAGCTCGCGGTACGCCTCGCTCACCCCCCGCAAAAGCACGCGGTCGCGGATGGAGCGCCCGTTGAGGAAAAAGAGCACCCCCTTGGCGCTCACCTTCGAATGCTGCGGCGGCGCCGCCAGGACCTGGAACTCCTCGGCCCGAATCTCTTTCAGGGACCGCGCCACGTCGTCCCCGAAGAAAACCCCGATCCGCGCGCGCCGGTCCGCCGGCGGCAGCGCGTACCGGCTCGCCCCGTCCACGAAAAGGTCGAACCGGACCTCCGGCCGCGCGATCGCGAACCGCGCCACGGTCTCGACGACGTGCTCCGTCTCCACGTCCACGGAGCGCAGAAACCGCCGCCGCACGGGAACATTGTGAAAAAGCTGAAGGACTTCGACGAGCGTCCCCGGCGGAGCGGCCGACGGACGCACCTCCGAGAGGCGGCCGAACTCCGCCACGATCTCGGCCCCCTCCCCGTCCGCCGGACGGCTGACCAGGCGGACCCGGGCCACGGCGCCGATCGAGGCCAGCGCCTCGCCCCGGAAGCCGAACGTCGCCACCCGGAAGAGGTCCTCGGCCGTCGCGAGCTTGCTCGTGGCGTGCGGCGCGAAGGCCAGCGGCAGTTCCTCCGGGAGCATCCCGGACCCGTTGTCGGCCACGCGGATGCGCTTGCGTCCCCCCTCGTCCAGGTCGATGCGCACCTCGGTGGCGCCCGCGTCCAGGGCGTTTTCGACGAGCTCCTTGACGACGCTGGCCGGCCGTTCGATGACCTCGCCGGCGGCGATCTTGTTGACGACGTCGGGCGGGAGGACGCGGATCCTCGCCATGGGGGATGTACCTTAGCAGACCCGCCGGAGAAGGGTCAAAAGGATTGCGGGAGCGGCACGAGCTCGTACGCCCGGCGCGCGTACCGGCGGAAGTGCGTGTAGCCCGCCTCACGCGCGAGCGCCACGGCCTTCCCGAAGTCCTCGCCCACGTGGCGCGGCTCGTGCGCGTCGGATCCGAAGGTGATGCCGATTCCCAGTTCGCGCGCCCGGCGCAGCAGGCGCAGGCTCGGATAGATTTCGCGGGCCGGGCGCCGCAGGCCGCTCGTGTTCACGTCCAGGGCCATCCCCGCCGCCGCCACCGCCTCCAAGGCCCGCCGCTCCAGCTCCGAAGTGTCCCTCGACGGCCGGTAGCCGAACTTCTTGACGACGTCCGGATGTCCGAGAATGTCGTACATGCCGGTGCGCGCCAGGCGCGCCACCAGATCGTAGTACCGGGCGTACGTCTCGTAGACGTCGCACGTCTCGAACCGGCGGGCGTGCTCGGGGTTGTCGAAAGGCCAGTCTCCGATGTAATGAACCGAGCCGATCACGTAGTCGAACCCGCCGCGGGCCAGGAACTCCCGCACGTAGTCCTCCGTGCCCGGGTGGAAATCCGCCTCGACTCCGAACTTGATCGAAAGCTGCGGAAAGGCCTCCCGGCAGCGCCGCACTTTTTCCACGTATTCGGGAAACTGAGCCTCGGTCATGCGGAAGTCGGGATCGTACGAGGGAGGCATCGGGGCGTGATCCGAAAACCCGATCTCCTCGATCCCTCGCTCCAGCGCGCGGCGCGCGTACTCTTCGGGCTCCCCGACCGCATGCTTGCAAAGGGGAGTATGCATGTGATAGTCCGCGATCATCGCGATCAAAGCCTCCGGACGACGCTCACGAAGAGCTCCCGCGCGGCCTCCGGCGTGGATGCGGCGGCCGTGCCCTGCAGGTCCGCCCGTTCCAGAAGCTCCCGGATCCGGCGGACCCGGCCGAGGGAGAGGGCCGAGTAGACCTTCTCGAGGAGCGCGGCGTCGGCCCCGACGAGCGCCAGGGCGAGCTCTTCGTCCTCCAGCCATTCGAGGACGCGCTCAAGATCTTCCCGGCGCATGCGCACGAGGTCCTGGAAGCCGAAGACGAGCGTCTGGAACGACGCCCCCAGGTCCGGATTCTCCCTCCACCCGCCGACCTCGAGATCCCGCCCGTCCCAGTAGCGCATCTTGACGACGTGTCGGCGCGCGCAGGGGTCGCAGAAGAACCGGATCTCGCCCCACTCGCCGATCCCGGGAACCACGGCGTAACCCTCGGCGGTCGAGGAGCACCCGAAGCACTGCATCCGGGCTCATGATACGGAGGCCGGCTCGGAAGCGGCAAGCCTTTTGCGGCCGAGCGCCCGGCCCAGCCCGAAGGCGACGATCGCCCCGACCGGGTAGAGCCAGGGATCGGCGATTTGGAGGTCGGGCCGGAAGGCCACCCCGGTCACGGCCGCCGCCGCCGCGACCGCGCCGAGGGCCCTGGGCCACTCCCTCCCGAGCGCGGCGAGGGCCGAAAGCGCCAGAATCCCGCAGGCGGCCGCCACGGCGTAGGGAATCCCGGGAACGTTCCGCCAGGAAAAGGCGATCGACAGAAGAAGCGCGAACGGCACCCCCCAGAGAAGTCCGCGTCCATCCCGCCCCCCCGGCCGGAGCGCCAGCAGGAGAATGCCGAGCATCGCGCCGTACGTGTACGAAGCCATCTTGAAGGCCAGGCGCAGAAGGTCCTTGAATCCGTAAAGCTGCGCGCACAGGAGCGCCACCCCGCACAGTCCCGCTCCGGCCAGGAGCACCAACAGCCGGGAAACCCTCACGAGCGTGCGCTCCGAACATCCTTTTTCCCGCAGGGGACGCTCCACGAGCCCCAGCATGGCCTGCGCCATCGCCGAAAGCGTCGAGGTGGCGGTCGCGGCCGAGAAGATCGCCGCGAACAGAAGACCCTTGACGCCCACCGGCATCGCCTGCCGGATGAATACCGGAAAGACGTAGTCCACCCGTTCCGCCACCAGCGTCGCGTCCGCCGGCGCCATCGGGTGCCGCCGGAAGTACGCATAAACGCCCACGCCCACGAGAAGCATCAGGGGCGTCAGCAGAAGTCCCACGCTCGAGGCGACGATCGCGCGCCGGGCCTCCCGCGGCGTGGCGCAGCAGAAGAGGCGCTGGGCCATCATCTGGTCCGTGCCGTGGGACGCCAGGGTCATCGCCCCGAACCCGAAAAGGCCCGTCCAGAGGGTGAACTCCGCGCGAGGGTCCAGGCTCAGATCCATCCAGCGGAACTTTCCGGCCTCCCGGCCCGCCTGGAAAATCTCACCGAGCCCGCCGGGCACGGCGGCGGCGACCGCCACGATCGCCGCCAGCGCTCCCACGAAGAGGATGACGAACTGCACGAGGTCGGTCCAGACCACGGAGTTGATGCCCCCCATCCACGTCCAGACGATCGACACGGCGCCCATCGCCGCGATCGCCGCCGGAAGGCCCATCCCCGTGATCGAGTCCAGGACGAGAGCGGCCAGAAAGAGGCGCACGCCCTGGGCCAGGAAGCCCCCCAGAAGAAAAAGCGCCGTCGTGGCCTTCTGCACGCCGGCGCCGAGCTGCTGCCCCATGAACTCATAGGGGCTGTAGATCTCCGACCGGTAGTAGGCCGGGAGGACCCAGAAGCCGATCGCCACCCGCGCCGCGATCGACCCGACGGCGAAGAGAAGATACCGGAAATCCCCGCCGGCGGCGTAGATCATGGCGGGCACGCTCACGAAGGTGACGCCGCTGATTTCGCTGGCGACGATCGATCCGCACACGGCCCACCACGGGAGCCGGCGTCCTCCCAGGAAGAAATCGCGGACCGTCTGCCGGCGTCCGGCGAGTTTCTCGGCGAGCCACGAGGTTCCCAGGAGGTAGAGGCCCAGGACCGCCCAGTCCGCGGCCTGGAAGTTCATCGGGACCCCCGCCCGTCACACGCGCCGGGTCTCGGCATGCTTCTGGGCTTCTTCGATCAGCGCCTGGATCTTCGCGCGATCCTTGCCGGGATCCAGTTCCAGGCACCGCCGGAAGTCGCGGATGGCGGCCTTGAAGTTCTTCAGGGCGAAATGGGCCTGCCCGCGCTCGTAGAACGCTCCGTGGAGAGCGGCGTTGAGCTGCACCGCCTGGTCGAGGTGGGTCACCGCCTCCTCGAAAAGCGTCTTCACCTTCTCGCCGCGGGCCAGGAGATGCTTGGCGAGAGCCACCTTCACGACGCCGAGGTCCTTGAAGATGTACGCATAGGTGGGTTCCAGCTCGGCCGCCCGCGCGAAATCTTCCGCGGCCGCCCTCAGGTCGCCCTCCGGATCCCCGCCGGCGCGCTTGGCCACCTGGGCCATGTAGAACCGCACGATGCCGCGATTGTGGTACGCGGGGCTGCACGTGGGATCGAAGCCGATCGCGGCGTCCAGGTCCTTCAGCGCCATCGCGAAAACGCCCGAGACGTCCTTCCCGCTGTCCCGCGCGTAGCGGCCGCCGAAGAGAAGCACGTTGGCGCGGTTCACCCGCGCCGGCGTGTACTCGGGCCGGAGCGCCGCCGCCTCGACGAAATCCTCCATGGCGGCCTTGCAGCGGGCGCTCGGGTCGGATCCCTCGAGGTACTTCAGGATCGCTCCCGCGAACCGGTAGACCCCCCGCTGCGTCCGGATGTCGTAGTTGCGCGGCTGCTGCCCGATCGCCAACGTGAGACCTGCTTCGCCTTCCTCGAGCTGCCGGTGCATGGCGCGCGCTTCGCCCGGGGCGCCCTTCGGGGCGGCCTCCAGACGGATGAGCTCCTTGAACATGTGGATCGCCTCCTCCAGGCGACCCGCCCCCAGGGCGGCCAGCCCCTGGGTGAAGCGCATCTGATCGTCCGTCAGGACGGGCACGCCCGACAGGAACCGGTCCAGATCCTCGGCCAGCGCCTTCGCGGACTCGTAACGGCGCACCGGATCCTTGGCCATGGCCCGCACGACGACGCGTTCGAGGTCGGGCTTTACGGCCGGGTTGAGCTGCGACGGCAGCGGCAGCGGATCGCGCACCACCGAGAAGCACGTCTTCATCGGCGTGGATCCCTCGAACGGCGGGCGGCCCGTCAGGAGAAAAAAGAGCGTGGCCCCGAGCGAGTAGACGTCCGACCGCTCCCGGATGTCCCCCGTCCGCCCGAGGGCCTGTTCCGGGGGCATGTACGAGGGCGTCCCCTGCACGGCGATCGTGCGCGAAAGCACGCTGTCGTCGCCGGGCGCCAGCGTGGCCGTGAGCTTGGCCAGCCCGAAATCCAGAACCCGCACGGCGCCGTCGAAGCCCACCATGATGTTGCACGGCTGGATGTTGCGGTGGAGGACGCCCCGCTCGTGGGCGCAGGCGACGGCGAGGGCCGCGTCACGGATGATCTGGGCGGCCCGCTGCGGGGTGACTCCGCGGGCCCGCACCTGGTCGAGCGTTTCGCCGTCCACGTACTCCATGGCCACGTAGGCCCATTCGATGTAGTTCTCCGCCTGCCGGCCGACTTCGTACACGGGAACGATTCCGGGATGTTCCAGCCCCAGGGACGCCCGCGCTTCCTGGAGGAAGCGCTCGAGAACCTCCTCTTCGCCTCCTTCGAACCGGAAGAGCTTCAGCGCCACCCATTGGCGGCGCTGGGTGTCCCAGGCCTTCCACACGCGGCCTGTGCCGATCTTGCCCAGCTCGGCCACGCGGATGTATCGGCCGAAAAGGCGGCGCGGATCCTGGGCGGCGCGCGCGGCTTCGGCGGGAATCGCGGCGGACACCTCCGACGGCTCCTCGGAGGGAGCGGGGGCCGCCTCGGCTTCGGAGGAGGCCGACCGCTCGCGGATCCGCCTCAGGGCCTCCTCGCGGAGCGCCTCGAGCTGCCCGGCGTCCAGAAGCTTGCGCTCCAGAAGCAGGTCGGAAAGCGTGCGGTCCGAGTCTTCGGAAAGGGCCAGAAGGCACCCGTTGAGGGCGTCCTGGGTCACCCATCCCCGTTCCAGGGCCAGGAGGCCGATCTCGGCGTCCTCTTCCCGCATCGGGGGATCATTCTAGCATTCGTCCCCGGGACCGAGAAGGACTCTGCGCCCGAATCAGAAATTGCTCGAGTCAGTCCCGGCGGCGCTGGCCTCGGAGGGGCTGGGGTTCCATCGGACCGCGCTGGGGCTTGATGTTACTTTTTGGTGAGAGAAAGAAAGTAAGGCGTGTCGAACCCTTCCACGACAGCGTATTTGT
>DATLZA010000012.1 GCA_035574235.1 Planctomycetota bacterium
GCACTGGGCGTTCGTGCCGCCGCGGCGTCCGCCGGTGCCGGAGGTGAAGGAGCCGGCGTGGTGCCGCAACGAGATCGACCGGTTCATCCTGGCGCGCCTGGAGCGGGAGGGGCTGCGGCCTTCGCCCGAAGCCGACCGCGAAACGCTTCTGCGCCGCCTCAGCCTCGACCTCGTCGGGCTTCCTCCGACGCCCGCCGAAATGGACGCGTTCCTCGCCGACCGCTCGCCCGACGCGTACGAAAAGCAGGTGGAGCGGCTTCTGGCCAGTCCCCACTACGGCGAACGCTGGGGACGCCACTGGCTGGACGCCGCGCGCTACGCCGACAGCGACGGCTACGAGAAGGACAAGCCGCGCGAGGTCTGGTTCTACCGCGACTGGGTCGTCTCCGCCCTCAACCGGGATCTCCCGTACGACCGCTTCATCGTCGAGCAGATCGCCGGCGACCTTCTCCCGGGCGCCGGCCAGGACCAAGTCGTCGCCACGGGCTTCCTGCGCAACTCCATGATCAACGAGGAGGGCGGCATCGACCCCGAGCAGTTCCGCATGGAAGCCATGTTCGACCGCATGGACGCGATCGGCAAGGGCATCCTGGGCCTCACCGTCCAGTGCGCCCAGTGCCACACCCACAAATACGACCCGCTCACCCAGGAGGAGTACTACCGCCTCTTCGCGTTCCTCAACAACGCCCACGAAGCCAGCGTCTCGGTGTACACCCCCGAGGAGGAAATGCGGCGCGCGGAAATCTTCCGCCGTATCCGGGACATCGAAGACGACCTTCGCCGCCGCACCCCCGACTGGCCCGAACGGATGGCCGCGTGGGAGGCCCGGGTCCGCGAGGATCAGCCCCGCTGGATCGTGCTGCGCCCCGCGGTGGACGACATCTCCACGGGCGGCCAGAAGTACCTTCCCGCTCCCGACGGCTCCTTCCTCGCCCAGGGCTACGCGCCCACCAAGCACCGCGTGAAGATGACCGTCCGGGTGGATCTTCCCCGCATCACGGGCTTCCGCCTGGAGCTGCTGACCGACCCCAACCTCCCCCGCGGCGGCCCCGGCCGGTCGATCTACGGCACCGCCGCCCTCACCGAGTTCGAAGTCGAAGCGGACGGCGCCAAGGTCAGGATCGCCCGCGCCACCGCCGACTTCGACCCGCCCGAGGCGCCTCTGGCTCCGATTTTCAACGACAAGAGCGGCAAGCGCCGCGTCACCGGACCCGTGGCCTTCGCGATCGACGGGAAGGAGGAAACCGCCTGGGGCACCGACGCCGGCCCCGGCCGCCGCAACCAGCCGCGCAAGGCCGTCTTCGTCCTCGAAAAACCCATCGAACGCGAAGGCGGCTCGACCGTCACCTTCTACCTCAAGCAGAACCACGGCGGCTGGAACAGCGACGACAACCAGAACCACAACCTGGGACGATTCCGGCTCTCGGTCACCGATGCTCCGGACCCCGTCGCCGACCCTCTTCCGATGAGGGTCCGGGAGATTCTTTCGATTCCGCCCGAGCGGCGCACCCCCGCTCAGGTCGAAGCGGTTTTCGCCTTCTGGAGGACCACCGTCCCCGAGTGGGCGGACGCCAACGCCGCCATCGAGGAGCTGTGGAAGCAGCACCCCGAGGGAACCTCGCAGCTCGTGCTTCTCGACCGCGCGGAAGCGCGATCGACCCACGTCCTGGAGCGCGGCGATTTCCTCAAGCCCGGCAAGCGCGTGAGTCCCGGCGTCCCGGAGTTCCTCCACCCGCTGCCGCCCGGCGCGCCCCCCACGCGCCTGGGCCTGGCGCGCTGGCTCGTCGACCGGAACGCGCCCACCACCGCGCGCGCGTTCGTCAACCGCGTCTGGCAGACCTATTTCGGCACCGGCCTGGTCGCCACGAGCGAAGACCTGGGGCTGCAGGGCGAACCGCCTTCTCACCCCGACCTTCTGGACTGGCTGGCCGTCGACTTCATGGACTCCGGGTGGCGCCTCAAGGACGTTCACCGGAAGATCGTCTTCTCTTCCACCTACCGGCAGTCCTCGAGGGTGACGCCGGAACTTCTGGCCCGCGATCCGTACAACCGGCTCTTGGCCCGCGGACCGCGCTTCCGCGTGGAAGGCGAGACGATTCGCGACATCGCTCTGGCGGCCTCGGGCCTCCTCGATCCGAAGCTCGGCGGCCCTCCGGTCTACCCGCCCGCCCCGGCGTCGCTTTTCGTCCCCCCGGCCAGCTACGGCCCCAAGGTGTGGAAGGAGGAAACCGGCTCCGGACGGTACCGCCGGGCTCTCTACACCTTCCGGTACCGGTCGGTTCCCTATCCGGCCCTCCAGGCCTTCGACGCTCCGAACGGCGACTTCGCGTGCGTCCGCCGCGTGCGCTCCAACACGCCCCTTCAGGCGCTCACGACCCTCAACGAGCCCCTCTTCGTCGAGTGCGCCCGGGCGCTCGGGGAGCGCGCCCGGCGCGAGGGCGGCTCCACGGACGCCGAGCGCGCCGCCTACGCCTTCCGGCTCTGCACCGCGCGGCGGCCGTCCCCCGCGGAGCTCGAAACCCTGCTGGCCTTCCTCGACAAGCAGGCGCGGAGCGCCCGTTCCGGCATGGATCCCTGGACGGCGCTCGGGCGGGTGCTTCTGAATCTGGACGAGACGATGACGAAAGAGTGAGCCGATGAACGCCTCGACGCTCGCCTCCCGGCGGTGGTTCCTCCAGCAGTGCGGCGTGGGACTGGGCGCGATCGCCGCCCATACGCTGCTGGCCGACCGCGCGTGGGCCTCGCCGGCGGATCCCCTGGCGCCGAAGCCGCCCCATTACCCGGCCCGCGCCAAGAACGTCATCTTTCTCTTCATGGCCGGCGGGCCGAGCCACCTGGAGCTTTTCGATTACAAGCCGCAGCTGGCGAAATTCAGCGGCACCCTTCCGCCGCCCGACCTCATCAAAGGCTACCGCGCGGCGTTCATCAACCCCAACTCCAAGCTGCTCGGACCCAAGTTCTCCTTCGCCCGCCAGGGCGCCTGCGGCGCGGAAATCTCCGAACTCCTCCCGCATCTGGCGACGATCGTGGACGACATCGCGATCGTCCGGTCCATGGCCACCGACGCCTTCAACCACGCTCCCGCCCAGATCATGATGAACACCGGCAGCCCTCAGTTCGGGCGGCCGAGCATGGGCGCCTGGGTCACCTACGGCCTCGGCAGCGAGTCCCGGAACCTCCCGGCGTTCGTCGTCTTCAGCTCCGGCTCCAAGGGGCCCAGCGGGGGCAATTCCAACTGGGGCTCCGGATTCCTCCCGACCGTCTACCAGGGCGTCCCCTTCCGCGGCACCGGGGACCCCGTGCTCTACCTCTCCAATCCCCCGGGCGTGGACGAGACGCTCCAGCGGGATACGCTGGACGCCCTCGGCGCCCTCAACCGGCGGCGGCTGGACGTCGTGGGCGACCCGGAGATCGCCACCCGCATCAACGCGTTCGAGATGGCCTACCGCATGCAGATCTCCGCTCCCGAGCTCATGGACCTCGCCCGGGAGCCCAAGGAGATCCTCGACATGTACGGCGCCCAGCCCGGCAAGGCCTCCTTCGCCAACAACTGCCTGCTGGCGCGGCGGCTCGTCGAACGCGGCGTCCGCTTCGTCCAGCTTTTCCACGAGGCCTGGGACCAGCACGGAAACCTCGTCAAGGACCTCAAGAAGAACTGCGAGAACACCGACCGCGCCTCCGCCGCGCTCGTCCGGGACCTCAAGCAGCGGGGCCTGCTGGACGAGACGCTCGTCGTGTGGGGCGGCGAATTCGGGCGCACCCCCATGGTCCAGGGCGGCGGCGACGACGGCCGCGACCACCATCCGAACGCCTTCACGATGTGGCTGGCCGGAGGCGGCATCCGGCCCGGGATCACCTACGGGGAAACCGACGACTTCGCGTTCAACGTCGTCCGGGACAAGGTCCACGTGCACGACCTGCACGCGACGATCCTGCACCTTCTGGGCTTCGACCACACGCGGCTGACGTACCGGTTCCAGGGCCGCGATTTCCGCCTGACCGACGTCCACGGGCGCGTGGTCCAGGAGCTTCTCGCGTAGGCAACCCGGAGGGGCCTTCGGCGGGAAATAAAGGATGTAAGCCGTGATCCGCCGGGAGTCCGTGCGTACAATGGAGAGGAGCGGGAACCGTCCCAGGGAAGGGGTGCCCAAGGTGATCCGTGGAGTTCCGATCTTCTTTCTGATGTTGTTTGCGGGATTCCCCCCCGTCACGGCGGACGAGCGCTCCGCCGGCGGGGAAGGTGCTCCCGCGAAACTCGACTTCAACCGCGACATTCGCCCGATCCTGGCCGAGCGCTGCATCCTCTGCCACGGTCCGGATTCGAAGGCGCGCACCTCGGCGTTGCGGCTGGACACGCGCGAAGGGGCCACGGCGGACCTCGGAGGCTACGCGGCGATCGTGCCCGGAAAGCCGGAAAAGAGCGAACTTGTTCGGCGGATCACGTCGCGGGACCCCGGGGAGGCCATGCCGCCGCCGAAATCGGGCAAGAAGCTCACGGCCCGGGAGGTGGAGCTTCTGAGGCGGTGGATCGCGGAGGGGGCGCCGTACGAGCGGCACTGGGCGTTC
>DATLZA010000013.1 GCA_035574235.1 Planctomycetota bacterium
CTTCTTCAAGGTCGCGCGCAGTTTCGGCCCGAGCTTCGCCTTGATGCCTTCGAAATCCTCACCGGCATGAGCGTCAAGGTTTTCCAGGAAGGACACCCAGACGAGATTCTGCACTTCCGGATCCTTCGAGCCCATCGCCTCTTCCAGAAAACACAAGGCTCGATCGAACGGCGTGCCGGGACCTGTAGCCCCTCTTCGGTATTCCTCAACCACAAACTGGGTGAGCGTACCGAACACACAGTGAGGCAGGCCAGAGTCATATTTTTCCAACCATTCTCCATATGCGGCTCGGAATTCGGGAAGCATGGCCAACAGCCTCCCTTCGATATTGGCGTAGGTAAGATCTTCTTTGTCCGGCATGGTTTGCCTCCGTTACCTGCTTCAGCGCATCTCGGAGATCGTCGATGATGTCCAGGGCCACCCTGCGGTCGGATGCGTTTGCGTCCGGATTTTCGCGCAGCCAGCGTTGCCCCCCCCTTATCGCATTTTGCGCCTTCTCGGCATGCCCGGATTTGCTCAGAAGGATTCCCGTCGCCCGTTCGAATCGAACCGCATCGGCGGTGCTTCCCCCGGCTACCGCAGCGTTTTTTCTCCAGAGATCTGATACAACGTTTCGGAGTTTCGGATCCGAAACCTCCGGCTTCGCCAAGCTTCTCGAGAACAAACGATCCAGATGCACTCCCTTGAGCTCCCTTGAGAACGTTGGCCGGCGGAATCCCCGAATACCACCGTCTCCGGATCCGCTCCGCTCCCCAAGGCCACCCACCCTCCGCCCTCCCCCCCTGTCGCCCCCGCCCGCGGCAACGGAACTCGAGCTTCTTACTCCGCGGGTTTGCGCGAAGGAGATGCTCTCAAGTCGCGGAAGCCGGGCTTGTAGCGGTAAAAAGTCACCTTTTGAATTACACGATGTTCGGGGTCATAGGGAATCTCGGTAAGCTCATTCCCCCCCCAACTGGGAGTAAAGAGGTGAACGTGAGAATCCTTTTGAGCACGAAGAGAAGCGATGGCCTTCTGCAAGAGCAGCAGCCCTTCCTCATCTGCATGGACCTCCAGAATCTCGCCTGATGAGTCAATCTCAAAGACGAGGACTCGTCCCGGGCTCATTCATCATCCCCCATGAAATACTTTCGCTTTTCGAATTCACCACGGCACGCTGGAGAACGGCCGCCCATCTCGCGAACGCGGCCTTCCCTCCCTGCATCAGGACCGCACGCCGCATGGACCCTTTCGAGCCTCGCGGCGCTCGAGACCACCGCTCCCCCGAAAGCATTGCCGGTCGCGATCTCTCCTGGAAGATCGTCCCGGGCGCCGCTTACCCCCGTCTCCGTCGCCGCTCGCCGGTCTGCCAGGACCTCCCCCGTCGCGGAGGCGACCGTCAGGGCACGCCGCGCGCGGCCGAGATCTTCACTGCCCGGTTTCGCAGTCCCTCTCGATCGACAGGACCCACCGGCGGCGGTAACTCTCAAGAGCCCGCGTCCGGCGCCGTCACGTCCTCGCGGAGCCTTCTTTCGGCCGCAGCTTCTGGGCCCGCTCCTCAGGCATCGAGTAAGACCGCTTGCCGGGAGCAAAGCCTTCACAGGGCTTCAGCTCCTCCATTGGATAGATTCGAGCGCCCACCCATCCCTCGTCCTGGATCAGCCGCGCCACTTTCTCCGTGATGAAAATGTACCTCGGCATCGGCCAGATCATGAAGAAGTCGCTTCCGTCCCACTGCGACGGATCCACCAGTGTCTTGGGATCCTTGAATCCGGAATACTCCTCATGCCCACAATCCGCGCATCGATAGACTACTTTGACCCCGGAAGCGGGAGACGCCCCGCCTCCCGAGCCGGTCACGACGAGTTCCCTGTCAATCGGCAGCCTCGCTCGCGGAGCACCCTTGACAGTTACCTTCACCGGCCGCGTTTCAGAACCTCAACGACGCTCTCTTTGATGAGACAATCCGACATCCAGGTCCACACGAAATCGTCCATCGTCACCTTCGGCAGAACGACGCTGAGATTCGTCAGCCGTTTGCCGGGACGCTGATGTCCGGGATGGGTCGGGCATTTCACGGTTTCCAGATCCACCTCGTCGGACCATTCCACCCATTGACGAGTCGAGTCCGGCTTGTCCAAGGGGTAAAACCCGCAATCCATCTTCAGTCGTTCTCCAGTCCGAACTCTTTCATCATCTTCGCCAGGCGTTTCAGAATAGATTCTCTTCAACGTTGAAGCGATCGCTCCCAAGGCCAGGACGCTCCCCCGAAGAATGAATTTCTTCACGTCCCCTCCTTGCACGAGGCGCGGGTGGATTCATGAAGAAGCGAAACGGTGTGCGAAAAAGGAAGAAGCCGCAGCGACACGGAGAACCGATCAAAGGCGAAAGGACGTGGGGTCGGACAGTCCCTCGGACGCTCTTGCCTGTTCACCAAGGACCCCTTCGCTCCCCCCTTGGGATCCTCGGTCGCACCTTCGAAACACCTGCCGGCACGCCGAGCGGCGGGGCGCGGCCGCCCCCCCCTTACAACAGCGCCGCCACCCAGTCGCCGACCGTGTCCGTCGGGACGCCGCTGTCCGTGCCGATCGAGGGCATCCGGCGCGACTCGACCAGCTTCCGCACCGCCTCCTCCACCCGGTCGGCCGCCTTCTTCTGCCCGATGTGCTCCAGAAGCATGCCGCCCGCCAGAATCGCCGCCAGCGGGCTCGCCTTCTTCTGCCCCTTGTACTTCGGCGCCGAACCGTGGATCGGCTCGAACACCGAAACCTTGCCCGGATGAATGTTCCCCCCCGCCGCGATCCCCATCCCCCCCTGAATCATCGCCCCCAGGTCCGTAATGATGTCCCCGAACATGTTCGTCGTCACGATGACGTCGAAATTCTCGGGGTTCTTCACCATCCACATGCACGTCGCGTCCACGTAGGCCGTGTCCTTCGTAACGTCCGGATAATCCTTCGCCACGTGGTCGAACGCCCGCCGCCAGACGTCATGCCCCCGGATCGCGTTCGCCTTGTCCACGAGCGTCACCTTCCGGCGCGGCCGCCGCCGCGCCTGCTCGAAGGCATACCGGATGATCCGCTCGCACCCCCTCCACGTATACCGCGCTTCCTGAATCGCCACCTCGTCGGGCGTGCCCTTCTTCTCGAAACGGCACTCCCCCGAGTAGGCGTCCTCCGTGTTCTCCCGGCAGACCAGGATGTCCACGTCCTTGGGCCCCTTCCCTTTGATCGGACAGAGATACTCCGCATACAGCTTCAGCGGCCGCAGGTTCACGTAAAGATCCAGCCCGAACCGCAGCCGGAAGAGAATCCCCCGCTCCAGCACCCCCGTCCCGACCCTCGGGTCCCCCAGCGCCCCCAGAAGCACCGCGTCCAGCGTCTTGATCTCCTCAAACGCCGAATCGGGCACGAGCTCGCCCGTCTTGAGGTAATGATCCGCGCCGAAGGGATATTCCACGAATTCCAGGCGGAACCCGTCCTGGACGCGCTTGAGGATCTTGACCGCTTCCTGAGCCACTTCGGGACCGATGCCGTCCCCGCCGATGACGCCGATCTTGTAGGTTTTCATGGGCGCCCAGCTTAGCGCCGCACCCCTCCGATGTCCAGCGCCCCGACCGGCCTCAGAACGTCACGTCCACCGCCGTCGAAAGGATCAGATCCCCCGAGTCTTCCGTGAGGCCGAACCCCGCCGCTCCCGTGAAAAAGACGTTCCCCGCCACCCGCGTGCGCGCCCCGAACGCGGCCACGATCACGTTTCCATCCAGAAGCGCCGCCTCCGCGAAGGGACTCGAATTGAACTCCACCTGCGCGAAAAGCGCCAGTCCCTTCCACGGCAGCCACGACAGCCCCGTTCCGCCGTGCACGTAGGGATCGGCCTCGTCCGCCTCCGTGAAAAGCTCGGCATCCCCCAGCGGCAAGACCGCCCCCACGTTGAAGTGCCACGCGAACCGTCCCCATCGCTTCGTCGCCAGGATCGAAAAGCCGACATCCGTCGTCTGCGCCGTCAGCAGATCCTCTTCGTCCGCCAGCGGAAACTTCACTTCCCCCAGAAAGCCCAGATCGATGAACCCGAAGGAGAAAACATATTTCGCCCGCGCCACGACGCTCTCGAGACCGAATCCCCGGTCCCCCGCGGGAACGATCTGCTGCCCTCCGTCGTAAAGCCGCACCGGCTCGTCGTCCCCTTCCCCCAGCTCGCCCGCCGAGAGGCGCAGACCCACCAGAAAACGCCCGCTCAACGCGTAGTCCACTTCCAGGCTCTGGGAAAGATACGCCGTGTGAAGACGGCTCTCCCCGCCCTCCTCGTCCGAACTCCAGTCGGTCTGCGCCAAGTCCACTCCCAGACGGACACGCACGGTCCCGGCGGGAAGCCCCAGCGCCTCCTCCAGCGGCGGCGTGTGGAAAAACCCGGACCAGCCGTTGTGCCGCGGCCCGCCGTGCGGCGCGAGCGCGAAATAAAGCCAATGATCCGGGAGCCCCCCGCGAACCTGCCGCCCCGTGTCGGGATCGAGCGGCCGCGGCTCCTGAACGCCGTACCGCCGCAGATCGTCCTGCGGAACCGCCGCCGCCAGCGCCGCCCCCAGAAGCGCCGGAAGGATCATCGCCGCACCCCCCTTCCCTTCCTCCACCCGCCCACGACCCCCAGCGCGGCCGCCAGAAGCGCCGCCGCCCACGCCGCCGCGCCCCCTCCGCCCGCCTCCGCCGAGGCCGCCGAACACTCCCGCCCCGTGCTCCCCCCGAGAAGCGCCCCGCCGCCGGCCCCCGGCGCCCCGATCGAAATCGTCAACCGCCGATACGCCGACCGTCCCGCCCCGTCCGTCGCCCGCACCCGGAAGGTCGAGGAGCCGATCGCCCGTGGAACGCCCGAAAGCTGGCCCGTCCCGGAATCCAGCCCCACCCCCGGCGGCAGCGTTCCCTCGACAACCTCCCACACCACCGACCCCGTCCCGCCGGCCGCCGCCAGCACCGAGGCGTACGCCTGATCCTTCTGTCCCCCGGGGAGCGCCAGCGTCGAGACCGTGAAGAGCTCCCGGACCTCGAGCGTCTGCGGACCCGACGAGGCATTGGCCGGGACCGGCACGGCCGAATCGGCGACTCCCAGATCGAGCGTCGAGGCGCCCGCGGACGGCGGTGTCCCCGAGATCACGCCCGTCGCCGGATCCAGCGCGGCCCACGCGGGGAGCGCGCCCGAAAGGACGCTCCACGCATAGGGCGGCGTCCCGCCTACCGCCCGAAGCGCCGCCGAATAGGGCGCTCCCGCCGTCCCCGCCGGAAGCGATCCGACCACCGCCACGCCGGCCGCCGGATCGATCACCCCAAGCGTAAACGCCTTCGAGGCCACCGCGCCGTTGGCGTCCGTGGCCTCGACCGTGAACGATCCGCCCGCGCCCGACGGCGCTCCGTGCAGAATCCCCGAGGGATCCAGCGTCAGCCCCGCCGGAAGGGTCGATCCGACCGCCGGAGCCCACCGGAAGGGCCCTACGCCTCCCGACACCTCAAGCGACACGAAGTATCCCTCGTTGCGCACCGCCTCCGGAAGCGGATCCGGCGTGACGATGACCGGCGCGGGCGCGACCCGCAACGTGAACGCCTCCGTATCCCCCTCTCCCGGGGCCGCCGCCCGCTCCGCCCGCGCCGCAAATCCGAAAGCGCCCGCCTGCCCGGGCGTCCCGCCGAGCACGCCGGAACTGTTCAGCGTCATCCCCGAAGGGAGCGTCCCGCCGGCCAAGGTCCACAGGTAGGGCGCCGGACCGCCCACGGCCGTCAACGTCGCCGCGTACGGACGCCCCTCGGTCGCCGCCGGAAGGAGCCCCGGCGTCACCTGCACCGGACCGCCCGCGGCGAGGATCTGCAGCGTGAAGCTCCGCGAGGCCGTGACGCCGGCCTGGCCGTCGTCGGACACCTGAACGGTGAACGTGTACGTGCCGCTCAGGGAAGGCGTGCCCGAAAGCGCCGCCGTCCGGCCGGTGCCGGACAGCGAAAGTCCGGCCGGAAGCGCTCCCGAGGAAACGCTCCACGAGAAGGAGGGCCCCAGTCCTCCCTCGGCCTGGATGGACTGACTGTAGGGCGAGCCGATGGACCCCGCGCTCAAAACCAGCGTCCGGATGGAAACGGGATTCGAAACGACCGTCAGGACGAAGGCCGCCGCCCCGACCCGGCCGTCGGCGTCCACCGCTTCGATCGTAAAGGAGTAGGCCCCCGTCGTCGCGGGCACCCCCGCCAGACGCCCCGTGGCGGGCTCGAGCGACAGCCCCGCCGGCAGCGTGGAGCCGGTGGCGACCCTCCAGAGGTACGGCGGCCGCCCGTCCGCGGCGGCGAAATAGACCTCGTACGCCCGACCGAGCGTCGCGTCCGGCAAGGGGGACGACGTGACCACGGACGGCGTCGCGGTGTTGGCCGGATTCACCGTGATCGAAAGAGTCACCGACGCGGCCGCCGGCGGCGCGTCGGAATCGGCCGCATTGAGCGTGAACGTGTAGGTGGTCGCCGTGGACACCGCGGGCGCGAAGCCGCTCAGCGTCCCCGTGGCGGGGTCCAGGGAGAACGGAAGCGTCCCCGAGGCCAGCGTCCAGACGTACGGCGGCACGCCGCCGGAAGCCTGGAGCGTCTGGCGATAATACGCCCCGGAGGTCACCGAGGGAAGCGCGGCCGTCACGATCCCGAACGCCGCCCGCACGGTCACTCGCGCCAGGTCGTCCTCTCCGATCAGACCGTTGGCCGCGACCGAATCGACATCCTCCGGAGACGCGGAGGTGATCTCGGCGGTATAGACGTGATCGCCGGAGGCTGCGACCACGGTCAGAATCGTCAGCGTCGCCGAGGCGCCGTCGGCCAGGGATCCCACGTCCCATACGCCGGTGGCGGGATTGTACGTTCCGGAGGAAGGGACGGCCGCCGCGAAGGCCAGGCCCGAGGGCAGAAGCCCGGTCACCTGAACGCCGGTCGCGTTCTGCGGACCGCCGTTCGCCAGAACCAGGGTGAACGTGACCTCCTGACCGAGTGTCGCGTCCGAAGCGCTCGCGGTCATCGAAAGCGAGAGGTCCGCGGTGGCGGCGGGATCGACATACCGGTAGCCGCCGGCCAGGACCCCCTCGGACGAAGCGGAACCGAACGTCCGGACCGCGACGTCCACGACGCCGGCGGCGTGCGGAGGCGTCACGGCGGTCAGCTGCGTGGAACTGAGCACGGCGATCCCCGTCGCGGCCGCGCCGCCGAACGACACGGCGGTGGCTCCGGTTTCGAAGTTCGCGCCCGTGATCGTCACCGTCTGGCCGCCCGCGATGGGACCGCGGATCGGCACCACGGACGCCACGGTCGGCGGGTTCACATAGGTATAGGACCCCGTGGCGGACTGATTGCCGAACGTGGTGACGACGACGGCGGCGGGACCGGCCGCGCCGGCGGGGGTCGTGACGGTGATCTGGGTGGTCGTGATGGCGGTGATCGCGGCCGAAGCGCCGCCGATCGTGACGACGGTGTTTCCGGTCGAGAAATTCGTGCCGGTGATCGTGACCGTCTGGCCGCCCGCGACGGGTCCGCGCGCGGGGTCGACGCTCGCGATCGTCGGCGCGTTCAGATAGGAATAGGCGTTCGCCGCGGTGTAGAAATCGTCCGGAGTGGTGACCCGCACGTCGACGGTCCCGGATCCGACCGGCGTCGTCACGGAAATGGACGTGGCGGTCACGGAGGTGACCGTGGCCGGAGCGCCTCCGAACGTGACGGAGGTCGAGCCGGGCACGAACCCCGTGCCCGTGATCGTCACCGTCTGGCCGCCCGCGGCGGGTCCGTCGGTCGGGCTGATCGACTGGATGAAAGGCCCGGTGAAGGTGAACGTATTGACGTCCGCGTCGCTCCCGCCGGGCGTGGTGACGACCACTTCGACGCCTCCGGTCGCATGCGCGGGGGTATCCACCGTCAGGCTCGTGGACGACGAAACCGAGACATTCGCGCCCGGGACGCCGCCGAAGGTTACGGAGGTCTGACCGGCGACGAAGTTCGTGCCGGAGATCGTCACGGTCTGCCCCCCGCGGGTCGTGCCGCTGGAGGGATTGAGGGCCGACACGGTCGGCGGGTCATGGTAGGTGTACCCGGTGTTGGCGGACCCGCCCGGCGTCGTGACCACGACGGTGACCGCTCCCGCCGCGTGCGGCGGGGTCGTCGCCGTGATCGAGGTGGACGTCACCGAGTTCACCGTGGCCGCCGCGCCTCCGAACGTGACCGTGGTCAGGCCCGGAACGAAATTGGTGCCGGTGATCGTGACGGACTGGCCCCCCGCCGAAGGACCGGCCGCGGGATTGAGCGAAGCGATCGTCGGGGCGTCGTGGAACTGGTAGCCGGTCGTGGCGCTCCCGCCGGTCGTCACGACCGTCACGGTCACCGCGCCGGCCGCGTGGGCCGGGGTGGTGACGACGATCTGGCTGTCGGTAAGGGACGTGATCGTGCCCGCCGCGCCGCCGAAATCGACCGACGTGGCGCCGGGCGTGGTCGAGAAGTTCGCGCCCGTGATCGTGACGGACTGGCCGCCGGTCGAGGGGCCGTTGGCCGGCGCGATGCTCGCGATCGCGGGCGGGTCGTAGTAGGTGTACGTGGAGCTCGCGGAGCCTCCGGCGCTGGCGACCTGCAGGGTCACGGGGAGGATTCCGGGAGGCGGGGGCGACGGACGCGCGGGAGCCGTGACCACGATTTGCGTGCGGGTGATGGAGATGATGGAGGCCGTCGCGCCGCCGAAGGTCACGGTCGTCTGGCCGGGGCCGGCCGCGAAGTCAGTCCCCGTGATCGTGACGGAGGTTCCGCCGGCGGACGGCCCCTCGGCGGGGCTGACGGAGGCGATCGTGGGCGGATCGAAGTATTCGTACGCCGCGACCTGAGTGGTCCGGCCGAACGGCGTCCGGACCTCCACGTCCACGACCGCCTCCGCCTGGGCGGGCGTAACGACCGTCAGACTCAGGCCGTCCGGAGCCACCGAAACGCCGGTGCCGGGAACGCCCCCGAAGCGAACCTCGGTGGCTCCGGGCTTGAACTCGACGCCGGTGATCGTGACGGTCTGGCCGCCCGCGGTGGGGCCCACCGGGGGGCTGACGGTCGTGATCCGGGGAGTTCCGTGATACGTGTAGGCGGCCGTCGCCGTGGCGGTGCCTCCGGGGGTCGAAACGACGACATCCACGGTCCCCGGGGCGTGCGGCGGCGTCACGGCGAGGATCGTCTGCGTCGAAAACAGATGGAAGGGGACGTTGTGGTTGACGGCGCTCACCCCTCCGATCGTGACGGTCGTGCGGCCGGGCAGGAAATTCGTGCCCGTGACGACGATGACCTGCCCGCCGCAGCTCGGGCCGGAAGAAGGGGACACCGACGCGATTGTCGGAGCCGCAAGCGGGTTGACCGTCAGGGTCATCGATCCGCTCGTGATCGAGGTCACGCTGTTGGTCGCCGTCACGGTGTAGGTTCCGCTGTCGGCGGGCACGGGAGAGGCGATCGTATAGGTGTTCCCTGTGGCCCCGGCGATATTGACCCCATCCTTCTGCCATTGCATCGTCCGACCCGTGCCCACCGCGGGGGCGGAAAGCGTCACCGGCCACCCTTGTTCAACCACCATACTCCGATGGGGCGTGGTGAAACGCACGGGCTCGACATACGGGGCGATCATCGACGCCGGAAGCGACGCCGCTCCGTTCGCAAGGGGGCTGCCGTCATCGAGCTTGGCGGCTATGGAGATATGATCTCCTCCGCCTCCTTCTTTCTGGAGAGCCTCCAGGAAATACTTCTGCCCGGCGACCAGCGCGATCGGCCCGGACTGAACGATATCCGCATCCGCGTAATCCCTGAAGTTCGACCATGCATTGCAGCGGGAGATCAGAACCTTTTTCGCCGGATCGTCATCGGGGCTGAGCCAGAGCTGGCTGTTGTCGTCGCTGGCGATCGCGAACCGCCAATTGCCCGTGGCGTTGGGAATGAAATATCCCCTCAGCCGGGTCCCGAAGTTGTCCACGTTGGGATTCGTCGCGGGCACTTCGGCCGGCGCGATGAGGCTTCCCTGGCTCGGAGCATCGGGGTAGTTCCCGTTGCGGAGCAGATCGAAAACCGTCGTGCCTCCAATGCCGTCCCACCGCTCGCGCGCCAAAGTGCCGGTCCGGTACCGGAAGGGGATCGAAGCCGCGGCCGTGGCGGTGCCCGGCAGGCCGTTGATCCCGTTCGTCGTCAAGGTGTAAAGCGGCGTGTCCGCCGTCAGGACGCTCGTCGTAAGCCGCACCCGGTTGGAGGGATCGTCCGCCCCGGCCGCCAATCCGGCGATTTCGGCGTCCGAAAGAGCCACGTCGTAGATTCGGACGTCGTCGATCTGGCCGGCGAAGTACGCTCCCAGCGTCGAAGGGATGGCACCGATCCCGAGCGGGGTCGCCGCGTTCAGGTTGCCCATGCCGGTCGCCAGATTGGTCGTACCCCCCACGTTGACGCCGTTGACATAGATCCGCACCTGATTGGCCTGACGATCGACGCGCATGGCGACGTGATACCACGTGTTATTGGCGATGCCGGCCGCCACCGAGACATCCGTGTTGTTGGTGCCGTCCCGCAGGCGGAACCTTATATTTCCGGACGCATTACCGCCTCCCGCCGCCGTATGAACGTCCAGCAGCCACCCCACGTCCGGACCGCCTCCCAACCACTTGTTGACGACTCGCCGCGGCCCCGTGTTGTTGGTCGTGCGGATCCAGGCGGAGACGGTAAAGCTGCGCGTCCCGAGATCGAGAGCCGGCGAGTCCGGCACGGAAATATAATTGCTGCTCCCGTCGAAGCTCAGGCTGGCGGGGTTCGCAAACGCCAGCGGAGCTTTGTTCGTCGTATCCACCGTCGCGCCCGTCACGGTCCCTGTGTTTCCGTTTCCCGACGAGTCCGCGCCGCTGGTGTCGTCGAGCCTCCACCAGGCGCGAAGGCTCGGGTTTCGGGGGATGAGGGTCGCGCTGCTGACGGAGACGCCGTTGTCGATCGAGTAATTCGACGCCGTCGAGGCGGACGGGTTCGTGACCGTGCGGTCGAAGACGACCTCGACCTCCGTGTCTCGACCGGCGGCGATCGCCGCGATCGGAGAGGGGAAAACGTCGGTCCGCGTATACGTCCCGGAGACGATGGGGCCGGGGTACTTCCCCGGCTCGACCGCCAGGGCGCGCACCGTCGTCGTCCGATCCAGCGTCAAGACGACCGAACCCGTGCCCTGCCCGTGGGCCAGGCGCGGATCGGGAGCGCTTCCGTCCAGCGTGTAATAGATCGTGGCTCCGGCGGGGCCGGAGACGGTGACCGCCAGAGAGCCCGCGAACGAGCCGGGCAAAGGACTGAGCGTGCACGGGCCCGACGCCGGATCGGAAGAAAGCACCGAGGCGGGAATGATCTGCTTGCCGATGCCCGGCCCCTGATAGCGGACCTCGAGCCCCTCGCCGCCCCCGCCCTCGAAATGGACGACCGCGATGGGATGCTGTCCCGCCTTCAGGTAGACATCCCCGGACCGCTCCACCATTCCGTGGAAGCCTTCGTTATTGACCACTTCCACGGGGCCGATCCAGAGTTTGCTTCCGTCGTCCGATGTCGTGAAAAAGGTGTAGACCCCGTCGGTGGGAACCTGGATGTACCCGTTGAATTTGAAGCCGAAATTGTCGTTGCGGTCCCGCGGCGGCAGCGGCGCGGCCGGGGCGATCGAGAACTGCGGCATGATCCCGCGCTGCTGGGGCAGAAGCGCCTCGAAATTCGGGATCGCCGGCCCCCAGGCGCCGCTCGAGTGGTAGTACCGGTAGTAGACTCCGGGAACCGTGCCCGACACGGTCACGGGATCGAGCGGCTTGAGGAAGGGATTGCTGATCGTCTCGGTGGAAATCAGGCCGGGGGCATAGGCCCGGGCGCGGATCCGCGCGTGCACGTCCACCACGAACGGGCCGTTGTAGGCAATCGCGTTGGGACCCGGAAAGAGCGGTCCGGGATCCGTGCCGTCGAGGGTGTACCAGATCGTCGCGCCGGGCGTGGCCGAAGCGAGGGTCACTTCGACCGGCCCCGTTCCTCCGTTCGGCGTGATGGTGGGGGCGGCGACGAGCGCGCCGGAATAGAGGCGGCTCTGAGGAACGATTTCGCGGGCTCGGCTCGGGCTCTGCCATTCCAGGGCGATCCGGGCGTTCCCTCCGAGCTCGAAGAATTCGACCATGATGGGGACCCGCGTCCCGGCCGTCAGCGCGATCGTTCCGGTGCGCGAGCCGGCGCCGAACGCCAGGACCTGGGTTGTTCCGATCCAGAGCGCCGCATTGTCGTCCGAGTGCAGCGTAAAGGTGTAGGTTTCGCTGAATTCGGGTTCGATCTCGCCGCGCCAGCGGATGAAATTATTGTCCTCGTCCATTCCCGTCACGCGGCTGGCGAAGGTGGTGTAGCCGCCGGGCGGTTCCCCCGGAGGGGTGGGAAAGTTCCCCCCTGGGCCGAAGTTGATCCAGAGGTTCTCCGTTCGGGTTCCGGTCGGGGCCCCGGAGGGCACGCCGTTGGTCAGCGAAAGCGTGTTGTAGTACTCGCCGTAGAGGCCGTTGCCGGAGGCCTGCGGGCGGGCGTGTCCCGCCGGGGCCAGACCGACCCCGACGAGCACGGCACCCACGAGACGGACCCCGAGTCCCCGAACTCCCTTCCCCTTCCCCATATCGTCGATCCCCCGGCGCCGCCGCGCCGCGGCCGGCGCCCTCCTCCTCCGCGAGATCCCCCGTCCCGCTCCGGAAACCTTCAGAAGGAGATACCACCGGCCGGCGGGATTTGCAAGAAAAATGCAGCATGAAAGATGTTACCGCCCCGCCGCGGCCGCCGGCGCTCCGCTTTTCTTCCCCTCCTCCCCCGCGCGGCGTATAATCCCCCCCGAACCAGGGGCGACCGAAACCGGCGGCCGGCCGCGGGAATCCGTGAAGTTCCGGAGGACCCGCCCGCGTTGGCTTTAGTAGGGGCGACCGGCCTTGCCCGTGCCGCCGAACCCGGAAGGACTTATGCCCGAGATCATCTCCGCCAAGTGCCTCGGCTGCGGCCACGTGATCCGCGTTCCCGCTTCCCTGGCCGGCAAGAAGGCCCGGTGCCCCCGGTGCACGAACACCATCGCCATCCCCGAACCCACCAAGCTCTCCACCACCGGCGAGTTCGTCACCGACGACCAGCTCCCCGAAGTCGCCCGCGACGAGGACCTTCTCGAGGAAGACGTCCCTTCCGACACGCCCGCCCCCGACCCGTCCGCCGAAACTCCCCGCCGCCGCTCCAGCTCCACCTGGCCCCGCGTGCAGGCCCGGCCCACCGGCGTCCGCG
>DATLZA010000014.1 GCA_035574235.1 Planctomycetota bacterium
TGGAGCAGCTGATCGGGGACCTGGTGGAGAGCACGCTGCGGCCGTGCGAGCAGGCGCTGGCGGACGCGCGGCTGAAGCCGCGGGACATCGAGGAGGTGGTGCTGGTCGGGGGCTCGACGCGGATCCCGATGGTGCAGAAGCGGGTGAAGGACTTCTTCGGGCGGGAGCCCAACCGGTCGGTCAATCCGGACGAGGTCGTCGCGGTGGGGGCCGCCATCCAGGCCGGCGTCCTGGCCGGGGAGATGCGGGAAGTCCTTCTCCTCGACGTGACGCCCTTGACCCTGGGCATCAAGGTCGAAGGCGGTCTCATGGCCCCCCTCGTGGCCCGAAACTCCCATATCCCCACGCGACGCTCTCAGATCTTCTCGACGGCCGCGGACAACCAGACGGGCGTCACCGTGGAGGTCTACCAGGGCGAGCGCCCCATGGCGGACGACAACCGTCTGCTGGGCCGGTTCGATCTGACCGGGATTCCGCCCGCCCCGCGCGGCGTGCCCCAGATCGAGGTGACCTTCGACATCGACGCCAACGGGATCCTGCATGTCTCGGCGAAGGACCTGGCCACCGGCCGGGAGCAGGCGATCCGCATCACGGCGACGACGGGGCTTTCCGAGGCGGACATCCAGCGGATGGTCACGGAGGCCGAGCAGTTCGCCGACAAGGACCGGCGGCGCAAGGAACTGGCCGAAGCGCGCAATGAAGCCGAGCACGCGGTCTACTCCGCCGAGAAGATGCTCCGCGAGCAGGCCGACAGGGTGTCCTCCGCCGACCGGGAGCGCGTGACGGCGGCGATCGAAAGACTCCGCCGGGCGAAGGACGGGGAGACCCTTCCGGAGATCCGGCGGGAGCTGGAAGGGCTGACCCGCATCATGCATGAGATCTCGCGCGCGCTCTACGAGGAGGCCGCCCGCCGGCGCGGAGAGGCCCCTTCGCCCGGCGGCGGGGAGAAGGTGATCGACGCGGAGTTCCGGACCCGTCCGGAAGACGAACGTCGGGCCGGATGACGAAGGCGCGGCCATGGAACCCGAGGAGGAGGCCCGGCTGCGGCGGGAGGCGGCCGAATACCTGGACCTGGCTCGCCGATGGAAGGCGGAGTTCCTGAACTACCAGGACCGCGTCCGGCGCGAGCGCGAGGAGTGGAAGCGCCGGGCCGTCGAGGAGTTCGTCCGGGATTTCCTGCCGGCCATCGACAGCTTCGTCTGGGCGCGGTTCGAGGAGCCCACTCTGATGCGTTCCCTCAAGATCCTCGAACGCGAGTTCCTCCGCGTCCTGGCCAGGCACGGGATCGTCCCCATCGAGGCGGAGGGGCGGCCTTTCGACCCTTTCCTGCATGAAGCCGTGGCCGTGGAGGAAACGGACGAGCATCCGGACGGCACGGTGCTCGAGGAGATCCGGCCCGGGTGGATGATGCACGGGCGGGTGCTCCGTCCCGCGGCGGTCCGCGTGGCGCGCGCCCGCAGCGGCCGCGCTTCCGGCGGCTGAGCGGGCTTACGCGCGGGGCACGACCTCGATGCGCCGGGGGCGGGCCTGCTCGCTCTTGGCGATCCGCACCGTCAGGACCCCCTTGTCGTACTCCGCGCTCACCGTGGCGGGATCCACGCCCGGGGGCAGCGGGATCGCGCGCCGGAAGGCCCCGTAGCGGCGCTCCGCCCGGTAATACGCCCGCCCGCGCTCCTCGCGCTCCTCCTTCTTCTCGCCGCGCAGAAGAAGCGTGGCGCCGGAAAGGGTCACCTCGACATCCTCGGGACCCAGGCCCGGGACTTCGGCCCGGACGGTGACCTCCTTCTCCGAGTCGAGCACGTCCACGGAAGGCATCCAGGCGCGTCCCGGTCCGAACGTCTCCGCCAGCGCCGCCCAGGGTTCCTGGAAAAAGCGCTCGAAGAGACGGTCCATTTCCGAGCGCAGCCGCGCCCAAGGCGGCCCGGCCGTTCCGGCGCCCCGGGTGATCTCTCCGCCGCGGCGCCGGGATCTCGCGGGAATCAGCTTCATGGTCCGTCCTCCCGAAAAGAAGGTCACTTCGCGCGGACTTCGATCCGGCGCGGCCGCGCGGCCGGCGCCTTGGGCAGGCGGACGGTCAGGACGCCGTCGGCGCACTCGGCGCGGATGCCCGCCGCGTCGATCGCCTCGCCCACGTCGAGGTCGTCGGCATAGTCGCCCGCCTCGTATTCCTGGAGAAGATACTCCGGCTCCTCCGGTCCGCGCCGCCGGACCTGCCCCCGGAGCGTGAGGACGCCGTTTTCGAAGCGCACGTCGATGCCGTCGGGCGGGACGCCCTGAAGGTCGGCGCGCACGACGATCTCGTCCGGACGCTCCAGCACGTCCACGTCGGGCCGGAAGACCGGGACGCGGGGTTCCTCTCGGGGCCGTTCCATGGCTACGCCTCCTTCTTCGCCGGCTCCGGCCGCCGGACCTCGATCCGCCGGCGCCTGGCCTCGGCCGCCTTGGGCAGCATGAGCGTCAGAACGCCGTTCTCGAGGAAGGCGCTCACGCGGTCGGCGTCGACGGACGCGGGCAGCTCGAGGACCCGTACGAACTCCCCGACCGGCCGTTCGCGCCGGCGGTAGGTCGCTTCGGCCTCCTCGGGTTCCCGGCGCCGGCCGCGAAGCGTCAGCTCGCGTCCGTGGACGGAGACCTCGAGGTCGTCCCTCCGCAGCCCGGGGAGCTCGGCCTCGGCATACAGGTTTTCGTCGTCTTCCCACACATTGACGGGGGGAAAGGTGCCGGCCGCCGGCCTCTCGGCGCCGGCCGGGGCGAAGAGATCCTGCTCGAAGTCGGCGAAGAGCCGGTCCATCGCGTCGCGGAACCGGCGGAAGGGTTCGCCGACGTCCCAAAGGGGCATGATCATGGCGAATGTCCTTTCAAGACGCGCAGGGATGCAGGGATCCGTCCAAAAGAACGAATCCGAGGAGGGCGCGGGCGTTACGGGCGGGCGGTCCGGCGGAGGATCAGGAGCGCCGCCGCGGTGCCGTAGCTCTTGCCGATCTCGTGGCTGTCGAGGAAGCTTCCGTCCCACTCGGGAATCGCCAGGATCCGCCGCCGGATCCGTTCGAGCCCGGCCTCGGACGCCGGGCCGGGACCGAGCGAGCGGACCGCTTCGGCCAGGGGAAGGTAGGCGTGGAAGTAGAAGAAGCCCGCCAGGCGGCCGTCCGAATGGTAATCGCACAGGCGGACCGCTTCGAGGCGGTCGGCGAACTTCCAGAAGGATTCGACGGCGGCGGCCACGTCGTCGCGGGACGCGCGGCCGCACGCCTGGAGCGCCAGCTCGCAGAGGGCGCTCCGGGACATCGAATTCTTCTCGCTGTCGGGGCCCGGATCTTCGGCGCGATAGGGCTGGCGGCCGCGATCGCCCCGTTTGGAGAGCAGCGCGCCGGCGGCGCGGCGGAAGAGCGCCTCCGGCACGTCGGCGCCGGCCCGGCGGGCTTCGTGGAGCGCGAGGACCACGACGGCCGTCGAGAACGGATTCGGGTATTCGTGCGCCCAGTGGCCGGCCGCGTCCTGGATCTCCGCCAGGCGCGCGACGACGCGGTCCAGGGCGGCTACGTCCCCGCGGGCCGCGAAGTAGCGCAGCCGGAAGGCCTGGGCGTAGCACTCCTCGTTGCGTCCGGGGGCCAGGCGGCGGTCGTCCCGCAGGTACGCGTCCGCGCGCCGGAGCGCCTCCTCGGCACGGCCGGGGGCCCGGTCCCGCCATTCCCACAGCGCCCAGGCCGCCAGGGCCGTGACGGCCCCCCAGACGTTGGGGAGGATTTCGGGGTCCGGCCAGTACGCGTAGCGCGCGTCCCGCCAGCCGCCGTCCTCGCGCTGCGCGCGCAGGAGGAAATCCAGCGCGTCGCGCGCCGCCGCTTCGGCGTCCGTCGCGGGGCGTCGCGTGTCGGTCGGCGTTCCGGCGGGCGGCCGCAGGAAGAAGTCCTCCAGATGATGGGCCATCGGCCCCAGGGGGAGGGAGTCCTCGGCCGGAACGGCGTTGGCCGCCGCGCGCCAACCCCAGGGCGATTCCGGATGGGCGCGGGCGAGCGCCCGAAGGCGCGGTCCGGGATCTTTTCCCGTCCAGGCGTCGAGGGCCGCGAGGTGGTAGAGGGCTTCGGGTCCCTCCGCCTGCTCGAGAAGCCGGCGCGCTTCGTCGAAGCGCTTGAGGCCGAGAAGGGCCAGTCCGCGCTGGAGCGGCGAGGTCTCGAGCGCCAGGACTTCCTCGAACCGTCCGGAACGGCGCAGGATCGCCGCCCGCCCGTCCGCCGACGCGCGCCCCCACGCCTCCTCGTCGTCCCCGCCGCGGAGGAGATCGGCGACCGATTCGCCCGCCGGACGGTTGTACTCCGGGTGAGCCCGCAGCACCGCGCGGAGGACGGCGCGGAACCAGTCCGCGTTGAAGGTCCGCAGGCGGTCGATGCGGTGGACGACCTTCCCGTCGGGCGTCAGGACGGCGAAGCCCGGCTCCAAGAAGCCGAAGGGTTTCAGGCCGAGCGCGGTCTGGATCTTTTCGTCGGCCACGAGGCGCAGCGGGACGAACTTCGCGCGGACGAGATCGACGAACGCGGGGTCCGTGAAGACGGCGATTCTCATGTACCGGTCCAGAAGCGTCGCGCGGTACATGTGGAGGCCCGCCGTCCGGGGGCAGTAGAGAAGGATCAGGCGCTTGCGGGCGGCCGCCTCGGCGCGCGCCTTTTCGAGGAGCGGCAGGCGGTCCACGTCGAAGTTCCGCGGCCTTCGCTCTTCGGGGTGCTGCGGGTGATGGCCGGCGGCGAGCTCCATGTCGATGAGTTCGGTTCCGTCCGAGATCCAGGGAATCTGGGTGTCGCATCGGCGGGCCAGTTCCGTTTCGGGGTCCTGGGCCGCCGCCAGAAGGAGCGCCAGGACGACGCCTTTCGCGGCCATCGGGTCCCGTCCTTGAAGGATTACGAATCCAGAATCCGGCGGACGTCCGCGTTGCCTCCCGAGAGGACGGCGACCGCGGGCCCGTCGGGAAGGGGGAGCTTTCCGGAAAGGATCGCGGCCAGCGCGGCGGCGCCGGAGGGCTCCACCACGAGTTTCTCCCGCAGGAGGAGATGCCGCGCGGCCGCCAGGATCTCCGCGTCGCTCACGAGGGCCATGCCGTCCACGGTGCGCCGCGCGTGCTCGAAGGTCAGCTCCCCGACCCGCGAGGGTTTCAGCCCGTCGGCCACGGTCTGGGGTTCGGGGATCGTGACGATCCGGCCCTCCCGGAGGGAGAGCGTCATCTTCGGAGCCCCCTCGGGCTCGGCGCCGAAGACCCGGACGTGCGGCCGCGATTCCTTGATCGCGGCGGCGATCCCACTGATGAGGCCTCCGCCCCCGACGGGCACGACGACGGACCGGACGTCCGGCAGATCCTCCAGGATTTCCAGCCCCACGGTGCCCTGGCCGGCGATGATTTCGGGATCGTCGAAGGGCGGAACGTAGACGAATCCGCGCTCGGCCGCCTCGCGCTCCGCGCGCTCCTTGAGGGCGACGCTCGTGCGGCCGCCCAGGATGACCTCCGCGCCGAGCGCCCGCGTGGCTTCGAGTTTGTGCGGCACGGACTGGTCGAGCATGACGATCACGGCCTTGAGGCCCCGCCGCGCCGCCGCCAGCGCCACCGCCTGGGCGTGGTTGCCGCTGGAGGAGGCGGTGACGCCCGGGCAATCGGGAGGAAGGCGGGAAATCTTGTGGAAGGCGCCCCGGATTTTGAAGGCGCCGCCGCGCTGGAGGTTCTCGCACTTGAGGTAGACGCCCGGGCGGTCGGAGACCTTGAGCGGGAGAAGCGGAGTCCGGATCGCCGCGGCGGCGACAATCTCGCGCGCCGCGCGGATCTCGGCCAAGGAGACCATGCCGGGCAGTATAATCGGCCTTTCCCTGCGGAGCCACGACTACCGTGCGTCCCTTCTTGACCGGGCGGCGGAGGGGCCTTAGAATCGGCCCTCGTGGGCGGGCATCGAAGCAAGGGCGCGGTTCTGGCGCTGGCGCTCTTTCTGACTCCCGCGGCGGCGGCTCAGGATAAGCGGGATCTTCCGCCGGTCGCGGGCGTCGACGAGATCGCCGTGGACCGCGCCATCAAACGGGGCATCGAATTTCTCCGCACCGCCAAGTCGCCCGACTTTCACAACGCCTATCGCAATTCGGATGTTCTGATTCTCTGGACCTTCATCCATGCCGGCATTCCCGAGGACGATCCGAAGTTCCGGCAGCTTTTCCAGAGCGTGATGTCCGAGCCGCTGGAGAAGACCTACAAGGTGGCGCTTCTGGCCATGTGCCTGGAGGAGCTGGACCGGGTGAAGTATCAGGAGAAGATCGCCCGGTGCGCCCAGTTTCTCGTGGACAACCAGTGCCAGAACGGCCAGTGGAGCTACGGCAGTCCCAGCGAATACGTCAACGAGGTGAAGATTCCGGCGCTCGTCGCCAGCGGTGACCCGCGGGGCGGGAAGGACCTGGACAAGGACGGCAAGCCCCGGGTGCGCCAGCGGGTGACCGTCCGCAAGCTCAAGGAGGGGCCCGCCACCGGCGACAATTCGAACAGCCAGTACGCGGCGCTCGGTTTGCGGGCCTGTTACGACGCCGGAGTCGGCATTCCGGAGAACGTGGTCTACCTGGCGGTGAAGTGGTGGCGCGCGAGCCAGTTCGCCGACCGCAAGACGGACAAGGAGGGAAAGCCCGTCAAGCTTCCGCCCGTTCCCTCGGGAGTGAGCGGAAAGATCGAGGGGTGGAACTACACGATGCCCGGCCTCGGCGAGCACGGCGACCGAAATCCCTACCACGCCATGACCGCCGGGGGCGTGGGAAGTCTCGTGATCTACGACTACATGCTCGACCGGGACTGGAAGAAGGATTCCTACGTCCGGGCCGGGATGAACTGGCTCCACCAGCATTATTCCATCCAGCCCTGGAACACGTACTACATGTACGCCCTGGAGCGCGCGTGCATCCTGTACGGCACCGAGGACATCGGGGGCCGCGTTTGGTACCGCGACGGGGCCAACGCGATCCTGAAGGCGCAGAACCCCGACGGGTCGTGGGGCAAGGACACCGACTGGTTCAACACCACCTGGGACACCTGCTTCTCCATCCTCTTCCTCCGGCGCGCCACGCGACCGCTCGTCGAAACCGAATCCGCCGGCGGGGTCAAGAAGTAACGCCCGTCACACCCCCCTTCGCTCCGCGTCAACCGGGAGGAGATCCCATGGAGCGCGAACGCCCGCCGGGGGTGCCGCCGGTCTTCGAGGATCCCCTTCGAATTCCGGTCGGGGAGGTCTCGGTTGAAGGGTCCCTTCAGATTCCGGCCGGGGCGGAAGGGATGGTCCTTTTCGCGCACGGCAGCGGCAGCAGCCGGTGGAGCCCGCGCAACCGGCACGTCGCGGAGCGGCTCCGCGCGGCCGGGCTGGGGACGCTTCTGGCGGATCTTCTGACTCCGTTCGAGGACGCCGACCTGGACGCGCGGTTCGACATCGACCTTCTGGCGGCGCGGCTCGAGAGAATTACGGCCTGGTTCCGGGGCACCGCGCCCGGCGCGTCGCTCCGGGTGGGGTACTTCGGGGCTTCGACGGGCGCCGCCGCCGCCCTGCGCGCCGCCGCCGCCCTGGGCCCGGAGATCGGCGCGGTGGTCTGCCGGGGCGGGCGGCCCGACCTGGCGGAAGACGTGCTCGACCGGGTCCAGGCCCCCACCCTCCTGATCGTGGGGAGCGAAGATCACCCCGTCCTGGAATGGAATCGCGAAGCCTATGAGCGCCTGCGCGCGCGCAAGGAGCTGGCCGTCCTCCCGGGAGCCACGCACCTTTTCGAAGAGCCGGGGGCCCTGGACGAAGTCGCGCGCCGCGCGGCCGAGTGGTTCCGCCGCTTCCTCCCACCGGCGGCCGCCGGGGGAGAAGCCGCCGCCTGAGGTCGGCGGATTCCGGACACCTTCGGCGAAATTCATCGTATATAACGCCGAAACCCATACGGAATGTGTATAAAAGAGCAAGGAGCGCATCGCGCGTCCGGGGAAGCAGTGGAAGGAGGGAATAGTCCATGACGCGATCGGCTCCCCGACGGTCGGGCTTCGGAAGGATGCGGGCCGCCCGGGAAGTCCCGCGGCTCCCGCTCGTCCTCGTCGTGGACGACGAACCGGCCGTTCTGCGGTGCCTGGAGCGGCTCCTTCGCACGGAGCCCTGCGAGGTCGTTTCCACCGTCGATCCCGAGGAGGCGCTCGCCTGGGCGAGCCTCCGCCCCGTGGACCTGGTCGTCGCCGATCATCGGATGCCGAAAATGACGGGGGCGGAACTCGTGACCGCCTTTGAGCGCCGCTCTCCTTCCACCGCCCGGATTCTCCTGACGGCCTCCCCCGACGCGCCGGATCTTCCCCCGCCCGCCCTCCGGGGTCAGGTTCGGCTCATCGCCAAGCCGTGGGACGACGAAGAGCTGCGCCGCGTCGTTCTTGAATGCCTTCCGCGGCCGGGGGGCGCCAATCCGGCGGCCGTCCCGTGCCGGGATCGCTCGGGGGCGGACGTCCTGGCGGACCTCGCGCGGGCGCTGGAGGCCGGCCCCGGAGAAGAGAAGCGGATCCGCCTGGAGGACCTGCCGCGCCTTCGGGACTCCATCTCGAAACTTCTTTCGGAAATCGTCCGGAGGGCGTCCCGAGGTCCGGCGCGTCTGGTCCTGGGCGACCCGTCCGGCTTGGTGCGCACGTTCCTTGAAGGGATCGGAGGGCGCACCCGGTTCCTGGACGTCGAGGAGCTCGAACTATGAGCGGTCAGCCGCTCCGGGTCCTCCTCGTCGAGGACTCCCGGGATGACGCGGATCTGATTCTGCGCGAGCTGCGCCGCGGCGGGTTCGAACCCGCGGCCGAGCGCGTCGATTCCCCCCAGGCCTTCCGGGCGGCCCTGGACCGCGCGCCCTGGGATATCGTCATCTCGGACTACCAGATTCCGCAGTTCGGCGGTCCGGAGGCTCTGGCGATCCTCCAGGAGCGCGGCCTCGACATTCCTTTCATCCTCGTTTCCGGCGCGGTGGGCGAGGACGTGGCCGTCCTGGCCATGAAGGCGGGCGCCCACGACTACGTCATGAAGGACCGCCTGGCCCGGCTGGCGCCCGCGGTGCGGCGCGGGCTCGCCGAAGCGGAGGTCCGCCGCGAACGCCGCCGGGCCGAGGAAGCGCTTCGGAAGGCCTACGAGGACCTCGAGCGCCATGTCCAGGAGCGCACGGCCGAGCTCGTGCGGGCGAACGCGCGGCTCCAGGAGGAACTGGCGGAGCGCCGCCGCCTGGAGGAGGAGCGCAACCGCATGTTCGTCCAGCTTCTCCGGGGCCAGAAGCTCCAGGCCATCGGACAGCTGGCGGCGGGGGTCGCCCATGAGATCAACAACCCCGTCGGGTGGATTCTGTCGAACCTGGGCGCGCTCGAACGGTATGCCGGGACGCTGGAGCGGTTCATCCGGGAAACGGACGCTCTCGTCCGGTCCCTTTCCGGCCCGCGCGCCGCCCGCTGCAAGGAGAAGTTCGCCCGGCTCCGCAAGGAGATCGACGCGGAGTTCCTCCTCAAGGACCTGGTCCAGGCGGTCCGGGATTCGAGAGACGGGGCGGTGCGCATCCGGGACATCGTCTCCGGCCTCCGGGCGTTCTCCCGCCCCGACGAGCGGGAACCCGAGAAGGCGGACCTCTCGGAGATCGTCGAGAGCGCGATCCGCCTTTGCACCGGAGAGCTCAAGTACAAGGCCAAGGTGACCCGTTCGCTCGCGCCGCTGCCGAAGATTCCCTGCCGCCCCCGGGAGATCGAGCAGGTTCTCATCAACCTCCTCGTCAACGCCGCCCAGGCGATCTCCGAGCGGGGCGAGATCTTCGTTTCGACCTCGCGCGAGGGGGACGAAGCGGTCGTGCGGATCCGCGACACGGGCTCGGGCATCCCGCCGGAGCACCGCAAGCGGCTCTTCGAACCTTTCTTCACCACCAAGCCCGTCGGGAAAGGGACCGGCCTCGGGCTTTATATGGCGTACAAGATCGTCCGGGCGCACGGCGGGAGGATCTCCGTCTCCTCGAAGGTCGGCGAGGGGACCGAAGTGACCGTTCGCCTGCCGATGGAGCGCGGCGCGGGGGCCGCCCGCGGGCGCCGGACGCTTTCCGTCAAGGAGGGTACATGACGGGCACGCAGCCGGCACGGCGTCCCCGCGCGCGCCGGGGGGAGCCTCCCGGGCGCACGCTCGTCGTCTGCGTGGACGACGAGCCTCACATCCTGGCGGCCCTGGCGCGTCTCTTGCGCGAGGAACCCTACGAGGTGCGGACCACCACCGATCCGGAGGAAGCGCTGTCCTGGGTGCGGACGGGGGAGGTCTCCGTCCTCGTGGCGGACTACCGGATGCCCGGAATGAGCGGAACGACGCTTCTGCAGCTCGCCAAGGCCTTCTCCCCGCGGACCCGCCGGATCATGCTCACGGGCTATCCGGGCGAGACGCTGCTGATCTCGGCCGGCGAGATCGGGCTCATGGATCTCGTCGGCAAACCCTGGGACGACGAGGCCCTGAAGGAGCTGATCCGGGACCGCCTGGCGTGGTCCGATCCGGAATGATCCCCCTTCAGAGGGTCTTCTTCTGAAGCGGCGAGCCGCACAGGCAGACCACCGTTCGCGGACCGGCGAGCGCGTGCCGCGAGGCGCGGTTCACGACGATCTCGAGCCCGCAGTCGGGGTTGGAGCACACGTAGATCTCGCCTCGATCCCACACCATAAACCGCTCCTTTCTTCCGGCTCTGAGCCGCCCTGATATCGATTCCGGCCGGAGCGGCGCGTTACCCGGGCCCGGCCGCGGTCACTCCCGCCCGAAGGCCCTTCTCAGCGCCGCCTTGGCCCGCTCCAGACGCGCGCGCCGTTCCGGGGAGAGGCCGCGCCCGGCGCGGTTGATGAACCAATTGAGCATGGACATGGCGGACTGGAACTTCGTGCGCGCCCGGGTTCGCGGGCTCCGCTCGGCGGCGCGTTTCAGTCCGCGGGCGATCTCCTCCGGCGAACCCCGGAAGAGCCCCTCGGGAAGGTCCAGGGCGTTGGACGTCTCCTGGACGCGGCGGATCCACCCGCCGCGGCGGCGCCGGGCGGCTCCCATGGTTCCTATCCGGTTTTCCGCCGGCTTCGGCGGGCGGAGGATTCCATCGGCGGCGGCGGCTCCGGCCGGGAGATTCCCTGGAGGACCTTGCCCGCCCGGCTGGGGCTTTCGACCCGCGCCACTTTCGCCTGGGAGAGGTAGCCGACCCGCGCCCCTTCGGCGCCGATCACCGGAAGGCGGCGGATCTGCCGGTCGTGCATGATCCGCTCCGCCTCCTCCAGAGGAGCGTCCTCCGACACGGTGTGGAGACGCGCCCGGGTCATCACGTCGGCGACCCGGGTCTCGGAGGAACCCTTTCCCTCCGCGATGACCCGCACGGTGATGTCGCGGTCCGTGAGGATGCCCACGAGACGGTCGCCTTCGCAGACGGGGAGAGAGCCGATGTTCCGGGCCTTCATCGTCTCGGCCGCTTCGCGGACGGTCATGTTCGGGCGGGCGGTCTCGACCTCGCGCGACATGACGTCTTTGACCTTCCTGGCCGTATCCATGGAGGCAAATCTCCTTCGACGGGCGGTCTTTCGTGCCGTTCGGACGAGAGGTCAGCCTTCGAGCCGCTCCTTCCGGGCCCGGGTCTGCGCGGCCTTGCGGGCCGCCTCGGAGAGCGTCTCCGGCCCCTTGGTCTCGACGGCCTTCTGCGCGGCCCGGCGGCGTTCTTCAGGCGGGCGCGCCGCGGCCGCCTCGCGGGCCTGTTCGGAGAGGGCCTCCGGGGTCAGCGTTCCCTTGGGCATTTGGGCCACAGCCTTCCGGCCGGCCCGTTCACGGACGGCGCGAGGCTGGCGGCTCAGCCGCGTGCGGGCGGCCTTCCGGGCGGCCGCGCGGCGGCGCGCGCCCTTCCGGGCGCCGGGGGATCGGCGCTCCTCGGCGGGATCCTCGGCGGCACAGGTCATGACGGACTCCTCCGGACCGGGAGATGCATCCGCCGGCGGCGGCCGGCGGCAGAAGCGAATTTCCCACCTGAAGGAGCCCGGCCGCGGAGGGGACGTTATGGAGGCGTTCTCCTCAGGCCGACGTCCGGTAGACGATCCGCCCCCGCGTCAGGTCGTAGGGGCTCATCTCGACGATGACCTTGTCTCCCGGAAGGATCTTGACGAAATGCATCCTCATCCGGCCGGCCACGTGAGCCAGGATCAGGTGGGACGGGTTTCGGGCCAGGGAGACGCGGAACATGCCGTTGGGCAGCATCTCCTTGACCACTCCTTCGACTCGGACGGCTTCTTCCTTGGCCATGCGGGAGCGTTCGGAAGGGGGGACGCCCCAAAGCGCGAGGCGGTTATCCCGGTCGGCGTTACGGAGCGGCGGAGGCGTTTTTGCCGATCCGGAGGGATCCGCGTTCCGTCTAATTAAACAGGCGGATTGACGGGAGGCAGGTATGAGATGGGCTCTCGCGGCGGTCGTTCTGGCGGCGGCATGCGGTCCCGATCGCACCGCGCCCGGAGGGCGGTTGGAGGGGAGCGCCGAAAGCGGCTTTGAGATTTTCGGACCGTTCACGCATGAGAACCTGTCGGTGTTCCTGATCCGCAAGCCCGGCGCGCCCCGGGGGGACGAGGGCATGCTGACGCTCGAGGAGGCCCTGAACGCGGGGGCGCTTCGCGTGGCGGAGAAGGCCGAAGGCGCGGAAGTGAACGCGCTCGAGGTGGAAAACGCGGGGGACCGGCCCGTCTACATTCAGGCGGGCGACACGGTCAAGGGGGGCAAGCAGGATCGAACGATCGCGATCGACTTCATCCTCCCGCCGCGCTCGGGAAAGACGAAGGTGGACGTCTTCTGCGTGGAGCCCGACCGGTGGCGGGTTCGGCAAGGCGGAGGTCTGAGGTTTGAGACCGCTTCGGTTGGGGTGGCCACGAACGAGCAAAAGATCGCCCTCAAGAGCGAACGCAGCCAGTCCGCGGTGTGGGAGGCGGGCCGCAAGGTCAATCAGGCGCTGGCCGCCAAGGCGATGACGGCGAGCCCGCACGAGTCCTACGTTCTGGCGGCGGAGGATCCCAAGGTTAAGGATCGCACGGAAGCGTACGTGAAGGCCCTGGTCGGAGTCGTGGAGGGCCGGGAGGAACTCGTGGGAGCGTCCTTCGCCGTCAACGGCGAGCCGACCTCCGTCGAGATCTACGCGACGACGGCGCTTTTTCGGAAGCTCTGGGCCAAGCTTCTGCGCGCCGCGGCCGTG
Organism: Planctomycetota bacterium; assembly: GCA_035574235.1. Taxonomy (NCBI): domain Bacteria; kingdom Pseudomonadati; phylum Planctomycetota; species Planctomycetota bacterium. Next base: position 13,207 of record DATLZA010000014.1, read on the forward strand.
GAGGCCTTCGCGGCGCGGCCGGATCGGCCGGCGGTCAAGGTCCCCGCCGCCTCGGACGTTGCCGCGTTGCTGCGCGCGGCGGATCCGGGAGAGTCCCAGGTGCGGGAGCTTCCGAACGGGATCCGCATGAGGAGCCGGCTCGGCACGCAGGCCTGCCGCTTCGACACGGAGGCGAACGGCGAGCTTCTGCACCTGCAAGTGATCAAACGGTAAGGCGGCCGGCGCGCGATGGTGAGGGGGGTGGGATTCGAACCCACGACCCACGGCTTAAAAAACCGTTGCTCTACCTCTGAGCTACCCCCCCAGAAAGGCCGCCGTCGCCCGTGATCATAACAAGAAGCCGGCCGCCGCGGTGCTTTTCTGCGCGCCGCTCCCGACGGATTTCGATCGGATCCTACCGGCCCGGCGCTCCACGGGAAAAAGATATAGAATAGCGCCGCGGACGCGCCGCCGGCGCGTGCCGACTGTACATTAGAGTAGGACGGGGGGCCGAACGTGGGGCGAGCGATTCCGATGGCCGCGCTGCTGATCCTCGGCGGCTTTTCGAGGACCGAAGCGGACGAGCGGTCCTCCCGCCGGGACGGTGCCGCTCCGATCGACTTCAACCGCGACATCCGGCCCATTCTGTCGGATCGCTGCGTCCTCTGTCATGGTCCGGATTCGAAATCGCGCACTTCGGCGCTGCGGCTGGACACGCGCGAAGGGGCCACGGCGGACCTCGGAGGCTACGCGGCGATCGTGCCCGGAAAGCCGGAAAAGAGCGAGCTTGTTCGGCGGATCACGTCGCGGGACCCCGGGGAGGCCATGCCGCCGCCGAAATCGGGCAAGAAGCTCACGGCCCGGGAGGTGGAGCTTCTGAGGCGGTGGATCGCGGAGGGGGCGCCGTACGAGCGGCACTGGGCGTTC
>DATLZA010000015.1 GCA_035574235.1 Planctomycetota bacterium
CGGCCGGAGCGGCTCCGGCGGCCGGCGCCAAGGCGGCGGCTCCCGCCAAGGGCGCGGCCGCTCCCGCGAAAGGCGCCGCGGCTCCCGCCAAGAAGGAAGAAAAGAAGAAATAGCCCGGGAAGAACTGGGTTTCCCCCCCCGGCTCGGCGCCGGGGGGTTTTTATTTCAGCTCCGCCTCGATCCGCTCCCGGAGCGCCGGATCGCGAACTTCCGCCCGCGCCCGCTCCAGGTGGCGGCGCGCCTCCGCCGGCATGGAGAGCGCCCGGAGCGAGGAAGCGATCTCGAGGTGGCGGCGGGCGCGCGCGTCGGCCTCGGTCAGGGGATAGTGGTCCAGCGCGGCGCGCCAGGCGGCCACCGCCAGATCATGGCGCCCGCGCGCGGCGCGCACCTGCCCCAGCGTGCCCAGAGCGTCGGCCAGGTCGAGTTCCGCGCGCGCCAGCTCCTTCTGCCGCACGGCGCGGATTCCCGGCTGGGTCTGCCGTTCGAAGTCCTCGCGGATCGCTCGGAATTCCGCATCGTACAGGGCGACGGCGCGGTCGGCCAGCCGCTCCGCTTCCTCGAGGTCGCGCCCGAGCGCCGTGAGGACATGGGCCAGGTTGTTGGCGACCTTGGGGTCGGCGGGGTTGAGCGCCTGGGCCCGGCGATACTCTTCCAGCGCCTCCTCGGGGCGGCCGCGCGAAAGCCGGCAGTTTCCCAGTCCGAGGCGCGCTTCGTAGTGGTCGGGGTCGGCCTCCAGCGCCCTGCGGTAAAACGCCTCCGCTTCGTCGTAGCGCCCCTTGGCCTCGAGGTCCGCGCCGGCCAGGAAATCGTCGTCCGCGCGGGAGGGTTCGAGTTCCAGCATGAAGCGCCCCGCGGGGCCCCAGGCTTCCTCCACCTCGGCGTAGGTCAGGAGCCGTTTGGCGTTCCGGTATTCCTCGCAGACGAGGATCCCTTCGCGGTCGTTGTAGCCGCTGACGACGAAGAAGTGGAACCGACCGCCGCCGGAGGCGACCATGATGATGGGCGGGACGCCTCGGTCGACGGCGTTTTTGAGGCGGCCGACGCTGCCCTCGACGAACGTCGCGCGAAGTCCTTTGCGGCGCGCCAGGGGGCCGACCGTGTGGGTGAGGATTCCGGGGGTGTTCGGGTCGCGCACGAGGTGGGAGATTTCCTGGACGGTGATGGGTTTGTTCCAGTACTGGAGGACCGCGCCGAGGGATTCGGGGCCGCAATCGGCGGTGAGGCGGCTCTGGGGAAGCGCGAGGGGGCGGGGCAGGACCACGTATCCGCGCGCGACCGCGTCCGGGGGAAGGGCGTCCACGCGGGTTCCCAGCGCGGAGCAGGCGGAGGTCAGGAGGAGCGCGCCGGGGAGAAGCGTGAGGCGGCTAATCGTTGGTCACCCAGAAATACGCCGCCGCCAACCCGCCGAGGAACGCCGCGCCGATGATCCACTCGTACCAGTAGAGTCCTCCGGCCGCCTGGACGCGGTTGACGTCGGCGGCGAAATAGGCCGTCTCGGCCGGGGTGAGGTCGTCCACGTGGCGCCGGGCCTCGGCCGCCGGGAGGCCCAGCCGCTCGAGGCGGCTCCGGACCGCCTTTTGGGCCTCGGAATCCCGCTCGGCGCGCCGGGAGGGGATCACATCGGCATAGGCCGGCAAAAGCGCCACATGGAGCGCCAGGGCGCAAAGGAGGACGGTTCTTTTCACGGGAAAATTCCTATTCATCATTCGCGATGGCGAAGAAGTAGTAGCCGACGCCGACGCCGGCCAGCGCGGCCAGTCCGAAAAGCCACTCCCACCACATGTTGTCGGACTGGCCGGCCCACATCTCCTGTCCGACCCACTGGAGGCGCTCGGGGCTGCGTGCGAAATACTCCGCCTCGGCGGAGGTGAGGTCGAGGGACTGCGCGCGCGCCTGCGGGGCGGAGAGTCCCATCTGGACGAGGCGGGTCTGGACCCGCTCGGGCGCGTCGGAGGGAGCGGAGCGGCGCGTGGGGATCACGTCGGCGCGGGCCGGGCCCGCGACCAGGACCGAAAGGGCGAAGGCGACCGCCGCGCGGGTGACGACGTGCATCCCATGCCTCCTTGCAAAATCCCGCCCGAGCTTCCGGACGGGGCTCAAGGTTATCGGTCCCGGCCCGCGGGTGTCAACAAAAACGCCGCCTTGACCCTCCCGGGCGGGGCCCCTATCATAAGACGCGGCTTCGTTTCCCATCCCTGCATGATCCCGAGAAAAGCGGTCGCGCTCCTGTCCGGCGGATTGGACAGCATGCTGGCCGTCCGGGTGATCCTGGACCAGGGGATCCCCGTGACCGGCGTGCGGTTCATCACGCACTTCGGCTGCGACCCCGTCTCGTCGGGCTCCTGCGGTCACGACGTCGAGCCCCTGGTGAAGCTCTGGGGCCACCTGGGGTTCACCGTCCGGATGTCGCACCTGGGGCAGGACTACATCGAGATGGTTCGCAATCCCCGCCACGGGCGCGGCAAGAACATGAACCCGTGCGTGGACTGCCGCCTCATGATGCTCTCGTGGGCGCGGGAGATCCTGGAGAAGGAAGGCGCCGGCTTTCTCGTCACCGGAGAAGTGCTCAACCAGCGGCCCATGTCCCAGACGCGGGAACGCTTCCGGCAGATCGACCGCGAGCTGGGCCTGGAGGGCCTGGTCGTGCGGCCGCTTTCGGCGAAGCTCCTCGAGCCCACGCGCCCCGAGCTCGAGGGCGTGGTGGACCGTTCGCGCCTCCTGGACATCTCCGGCCGCGGGCGGACGCGGCAGTACGAGCTGGCCGCACGCTACGGGATCACGGAGATCCCTCAACCCTCGGGAGGATGCCTCCTGACGGATCCGGGATATTCCGCGCGGCTGAGGGACCTCTGGGAGCACGATCCGCAGGCGGGCGCGCCGGACATCAACCTCCTGCGGGTCGGGCGGCACTTCCGTTCCGGGCCGGCCTGCAAGATCGTCGTGGGGCGCGACGAACGGGAAAACGCCGCGCTCGAGGCGCTCCGCACGTCCCGGGACGCCCTCGTCTACCTCAAGGACCATGTGGGTCCCAAGACGCTCGTCCGGGGCCGCTGGGGACCCGAGGAGATCCGGCTGGCGGCGGGCCTGACGATCCGCTACGGCGACGTCCCGGGAAAGGCGCCCGCGGAGGTGATCGTCGATCGCCGGGGGGGCGTGCCGTACGTGATCACGGCCGAATGCGCCCGCGAGGAAGAGTACGCGCCGCTCAGGATCGCGGCGTCGTAGGGCGAACGTCCTCGCGGCGCGCGTAGCCCGCCTCGCCGTCCTCGCGCAGGAAGCCACGCGCCGCCAGGCCCGCCAGGACCCGCTCCACCGCCGTCCCCGGAAGCCGCGCGTCGGCGGCGATTTCCTCGGCGGTGCGCGGCGCGGAACCGGTCCGCCGGAAGACGGCGCGCTCGAGGGGGGAGAGCGCCGGATCGGACGGACGCGGTCCGCCGAAGCCGCCCCGGGACTCGAGAGCGAAGGCGGGGATTTCCTCCAGCACGTCCTCCGGATGGGCGGCCAGTTTGGCTCCCTGCTGGATGAGCCGGTGGCATCCGCGGGACAGGGGGCTTTCGACCGATCCGGGGACGCAGAAGACGTCGCGCCCCTGTTCGAGCGCCCAGTCCGCCGTGATGAGCGCGCCCGAACGCTCCGCCGCCTCCACGACCAGGATTCCGAGCGAGAGCCCGCTGATCAGGCGGTTTCGGCGAGGGAAGTTTTCGGTGCGCGGCCCGGAGGTGAGGGGAAACTCCGACAGCGCCGCGCCGCGGGCGCAGATGTCCTCGAGGAGCCGGGCGTTTTCGGGCGGGTAGATCCGCAGGAGCCCGCTGCCGAGGACCGCCAGGGTGCGTCCGCCGCGGGCCTGGAGCGCGCCGCGGTGGGCCGCGGTATCCACGCCCCGGGCCAGGCCGCTGACGATCGTCAGCCCCTGGGCGGCGAGCTCCCGCGCGAAGCGGGCGGCCTGCCGGCGGCCGTAGTCCGTGCAGCGGCGGGAGCCCACGATGCCGACGGCGAGCGCGTCCTCCTCGCGCAGCTCGCCCCGGCGGTAGAGGACCAGCGGATGGTCGTAAAGGGCGCGCAGGGCGGGCGGAAATTCGGGGGACGTGCAGGGAAGGATCGCGATCTTGCGCCGCTCGGCCAGCTCCAGCTCGGGTCCCGGATCGGGAGCTTCCAGGAGGGCGCGGGCGGTGACCGGCCCCACGCCGGGGATGCGCTCGAGGTCCCGCCGGGAGAGGCGCCGCAGTTCCCCGAGCGGGGCGCGCTCGCGCAGCCGCCGGAGAAGGGCGCTGCCGACCATGCCGGAGAGGTTGAGCCAGACGAGCGCCTCGAGATCGGTCACCCCGGAAGACGTGCGCTCGGGGATGAGAAACTCGACGCCCCTACCGGTCCAGCGTCACGGTCCGGAGCGCCGCGTCGATGAGCTCTTCGGGAGCCTCGACGCCCCAGCGCACGCGCCCGACCGCCTCGGGGAGAACGAAGCGCGTGCGGCCGTCCACGCCTTTCTTGTCGAGCTTGAGGGCCGAAAGGACCCGCTGGCGCGGAAGTCGGCGCACGCGCGTGGGCAGGCCGCAGAGCTTGAGGAGGCGGTTCTGGGCGGCCAGCACTTCCAGGGGCGCCAGGCCCATTTTCATCGCGATCACCGCCTCGGCCTCCATCCCCACGGCGACGGCTTCTCCATGGGAAAGCACCCGGTAGTCCCCCGCCGCCTCGAGGGCGTGGCCGATCGTGTGGCCGTAGTTGAGAATGGCGCGGAGGCCCGATTCCTTCTCGTCTTCGCGCACCACGTCGGCCTTGATGGAAACGCAGCGGAAGACGATCTCCTCGAGCACCGAAGGGGAGCGGCGGTGGATCCCTTCGATGTCCCGCTCCAGAGAGGCGAAGAGGTCCGCGTCGCGGATCATGCCGTACTTGACGACCTCCCCGAAGCCCGAGACGTATTCGCGGGGCGGAAGCGTCGCCAGCGCGGCGGGATCGCAGAGGACCGCGCGGGGCTGATAGAAGGTGCCCACGAGGTTCTTGCCTTGAGGCAGATTAATGCCGGTTTTCCCGCCGATGGCGGCGTCCACCTGTCCGAGAAGAGTCGTGGGAACGAGGACCACCGGGATCCCGCGCATGTAGGTCGAGGCCACGAAGCCCCCGAGGTCGGTAATGACGCCGCCTCCCACGGCGACCAGGGTCGAGCGCCGGTCCATGCCGAACCGGGCGAGGCGCTCGTAAAGGGTTCCGGCGGTGGAGAGCCTTTTCTGAGGCTCGCCGGGAACCAGGGCCGTGCCGCCCACCCGGGCGCCTCCCCGGCGAAGGGCCTCCCGGACCTGCCGCGCGTAGGGACGGCAACGCCGGTCCGTCAGGACGAACGCCCGTCCGGGACGGCCCAGGAGTTCGTACAGGCGATCGGGCTCTTCGGACAGGAGTCCCGCGCCGACCAGGATGCGCGAGGAAAGAAGCGCCACTTCACGCATGGGCGGCAGGATAGCATACGGCTCCGGGCGCGCCAAGACGCTCCCGCGGAGGACCGCCGGGTATACTTTTGATCGGGGGAAGCGTCCGGTCGGAACCGTCCAGAGTGTAGGATGCTCGCGCGCGCCCAGGAACGGGAGCTCCTGGACCGTCTGATCGCCGGGCAGGGCGACGCCTGGCGGGAGCTCATGGATCGGTATGGGGCGCTTGTCGCCCATGCCGTCCGCTCGACGTTCCTCCGGGTGCTCAAGAAGGCCGAGCCCGCCTTCGTGGACGACACGGTTCAGGCGGTCTGGCTGTCCCTCTGCGCGGACGGTTGCCGGCGGTTGCGGCAGTTCGAGTCGAAGGCGTCTCTTTCGACGTGGCTTACGGTGCTGGCGACGCGCAAGGCGCTGGATGCGCTTCGGACCGAGCGGCGCAAGGGGGCGCTTCGGCAGGTACGGCTGGACGACGAGGAGCGGGACCTGCTTCGGGAACTTGAAGCTCCCGAGGCGGGCGAGGGCATCCCTTACGAGGATGTTCTCGGGGTGCGCGACGCGGTGGATCGTCTGCCGGACGAGGAGCGTCTGATCCTCAAGATGTATTACTTCGACGGCCTTTCGTACCGGTCGATCGCCGCCGCGCTCGGGACCGGGGTCGAGGCGGTTTCGGCGGCGCTGGGGCGCGCCCGGACGCGGCTGAAAAAGAGCCTCAAGGAGCAGGCGGGCGGCGTCCAATGAATGAGATGAAGGACTGCCCGGAAAGCGAAATCCTGGCCGCGTGGCTCGAGGACGGCCTGGGTCCGACCGAACGCGCCGCCGTGCGGCGGCATCTGGCCGACTGCGACGACTGCCGGCGCTCCGTGGCGCTGGCCGGGACGCTCGGGCCGGCGCCCGCGGGAGCGGCGCCG
>DATLZA010000016.1 GCA_035574235.1 Planctomycetota bacterium
GCAGTATAGCAATCCGGCGCGCGCCTAATCACGGGGCGGATGCTCGGACGAACGGGGCGCTCTACCCGGCCATGGTGCAGCGGGTCGACGTGCGTTCGATGCCTCCGCCGGCTCCCACGGGGTTCTCGGCCTGGCCCCACGACAGCCGGGTAGTCCTCTCCTGGAATGCGGCGCCAAGGGCTTCCGGATACGCCGTTTTCCGATCGGAGTCGCCGGAGGGCATCTACCAAAGAAGTCGGCTTCGCCGGGGAAACGTCTTGGACGGACGACAACGTCTTCAATGGAACGACTTATTTCTATGCCGTCGCAGGAGTCTCGGCCGATTATCAAACCGGACCTCCGTCGGAGCCTGTGACGGTCACGCCCGCCCCTCCGGAGTCGATCCCCGCGCTTTTCGTCGTTGGAAGCGGCCCTCTGGTGCCCGACGACATCGCCGTGCGGGACCGGCTGCTCGCCCTGGGCTATGCCCCGCGGACGATCTCCGCGGCGGCCGCGACGAACGTCGATGCGGAGGGCAAGGCCTTCGTCTTCGTGTCCTACACGGCCCCCGAGGCGGACCTGCGAACCAAGTTCTCCTCCCTGCCGACCCCGTTGGTGGTGTGCCAGCCCGACGTCTTCGACGATTGGGGCCTGACTCCGGGCGACGGGTGGCCCCCTACCCGTGGCACGGCGGTCGGGGAGACCTCGATCACGATCCTTAGCGAAGGCGGTTCCCTGTCGGCCGGTCTTTCGGGAACCGTGCAGGTGGTATCGACTCCCTCAAACTTCTCATGGGGCATTGCGCATCTCGGGAGCCATATCGCCCGGCTTCCGTCGGACCCTTACCGACCGGCCATCTTCTGCTACGAAAAGTTCAGCGTCTACGGTTCCTGGCCCGCGGGCCGTCGCATCGGATTTTTTCTCGGAGCGGGCGCGGGCGCATCCCTGACCCAGGCGGGGTACGCCCTTCTGGACGCGGCCGTACGCTGGGCGGCGGGCACGCCGCGGGCACCCCAGAACGTGCAAGTTACGCCCGGCTTTGAAGGACTCCACATCTCGTGGACGCCTGTGGAAGAAGCCGCGAGTTACATCGTTCTTCGCTCGACCTCTCCGGACGGGCCTTTTATCGCCCTCTCATCCGGTCTGACGCAACCTCATTACGTCGACCTTACCGCGGAGCTGAACACGAATTATTACTACAAGATCGTCGCGCAAAGCGGAGCCGGCCGAAGCGAAAGTTCCACGCCTGCGCAGGGCACACGCGCAGCACGACAACTCGTCGTCGCCTTCACGGGCAACCCTTACCTCAAATTGTACCGCCCCAACCAGGGCCCTAGTGAACCATCCCCAACGTCCATGTACCGCGCCTACGTTTTCAAGAAAGTCACCGAGGGCGACCAAGTCTCGATGACTTACGTAGGCCGCAGCGAACTCCTGGCGGGAAGCGGTTTCTCGTATGGATTTCGCGCGGCCAATCGTATCCACATGACGAACCTTAATCCCGACAGCCATGGGAATCCCCCACCCACATCTCAAGCCGAGGTGACCCGCATCGCCGTCAATAATTCACAATTGACCGACGTCCAATGGGCAATGTTGAATTATACGGCGAAGGTTGAGGGCTTTCCCGAATGGTCCCAAGGGCTGCCTCTCTTCCTGAGTGGTCTTAACAAGGTAGCCATCATCTATAGATTTCCTTCCAATGAGACGGGCAGGACTGAATGGCTGGACCCGAACGGCCAAAGGAATCAATTCTTCATCAACCCTGACGCTCCGGATGACAACGAGAGACGGCGAAGGCGCTCGGAATGGGCAGATTGGTTTACGAGCCAAGCAGAAACATATCTTTATCAAGGAGCCGTAGGGCTTTATCACGTGGTCGACAACGCCATGGATCTAAAGCTGCCCATGCGTGGATCCGTAATGGAGGTCGGCGAGACCGTGACTTACACTTTCAGAGACGGAACAACGAGGGCCTACACGTCGGCCACAGACGACTTTCTTGCTGTCGATAAATTGGTGGGCCAGAATGCCTATGGCGTCCATGTTTTTCTTTGCAAGCGGATAGGTAACCGGACACGCCCCTCAGAGATCATCGCCGGAGTGACGCAGCCCATCAAAGGCGGCAGATTCATCATTCTGGCGGATAACGGGGATCCCAAGACGCTCGCACATGAGATCTGTCATGCCGTGGGTATGGTGGCCCATGCGGAAGACGTCAAAGAAGACATTTCGGGGCGGCTAAACAATATGAGACCCATCTTCGGAGACGTTCATCCCAATTCTTCCCCTTACAATCCCCTGAACTGGAACCTCATGGCGGACCCCGACTACGGCTTCGAAACACATCGTTGGCTCGTATTTTCGCAGGCTGTTAAACTATCCACGAATTCGGAGGCGCATTTTTCCTTCAGGTTTCGCTGGTAGCGTGCCGGCAATGAATCGTGTCTTTCATGGCCTTGCGGCTCTGGCCCTTGCGCTTTTTGCCATCGTTACGTGGCTGCGAAAAGAGCGCGTTGACCCCGCGCCTGCCGGCCGTCCGACAACTCCACGAGTCTCGACGCGCGAAACGGCCGATCATGCTCTTGCGCCCTCGCCCACCCGCCCGGAAAATCCTCTTCCAGGGCACCCGGGCAGATTGTCCTCATTGAACGATATCCATGCCCTCCTCACGCGCCTGAGCGACCGTTTCTCCCGCACGAAGATCAAGACCGACTTTGGGTTCAATGACGAACGCAACTTTTTGTTCGAAGAAGAAGCCAGGACCGGCCGCCGAGAAAGCCGACTGCTGGCCGCTGTCTATCCTGAAGAAGTCCTGCGGTTCGCCCTGAATACCGTGCGGGACACGTCGCTTGAACGTCACCGGCGACGTTATGGAATCGTCCTGCTCGGGTACCTGGCAAGACAGGGATGCAAGGAAGCCGAGGAGGAACTTGTTCGAATCGCTTCGCTCCCCAATAAGGAAGAGGGGGAGCAGGCGCTTGCCCTCCTCGCCGCCGCCGATCCGCAGGGCGTCCATCGAACCCTTTATTGGAAAAAGTGTCAGGATCGATGGTTGTCGGCCTTGGACGCCGTCACGAGCTGGCCGGATCCCTTTTCTTTGGCGACTCTGAAAGGCGTTCAAGCTGAGCTTCAAACCATCGAGGCGGCTCCTTCCGACCTCGTCTTTTCCGTCAAGCATCGCATTAAGCTGCTGGAGATCCTCCTGTCTCCGAATGCGGAGGCCGCGGTTCTCGCCATCCTTCGCAATCCGAATCACCCTGATGTCCGAGACGAGTTGTGGGCCTTGCGCGTGGCCGAAATCCGCAGGTTCGAGGGATTGAAGGACGCCCTCCGAGAACGACTGGACTACTGGCAGATGCAACTGCAAAAGTCCGAGAACGCGATGGAAATCTTCCGCAGAAAGTGGCTCGAAGGGGACGCACCTCAGGACCCGTTTCCCGTCGCGCCCCTGGTGCAGCGCTTCGTAAGCGGCTCCCTCAGCGAGATCTCCGATTTCACCTTCGACGCGATCCTCGTGCTGCAGTTGGAAATCGGCGGGCCCCTGACCGACCTCGAGAAGGCGCGCCTGCGCCACTTCGGTTACGCCTGCGATCCCCGCGAGCGACTCGCCGAACTCCTGGCCGAGGAGCCGACCTCCGCCCCCAAGTAGGCCGGGAGCCGCCGGAAAACATCTCCGAAGTCCGCTTCATGGCGGCAGTCTCCACCCCGAACGGTTGCTCGGGAGATGCGTAGACGTGAGCGAACAAGACGGCGCCGGCGAGGTTGCGTTCCCCCGGCCCCTCCGGTATCATCGATCCCGTCGGGCGAGCCCCTCGCAAGGAGGCCGAATGTCCATCCCCGCGGCGCTCATCGCGTTCCTCTCCGCCCCGGCCGCCCCCTCCCAGGACGCCCCTCCCCCCATCGCCTTCACCGTCTCCGAGCTTCCCGCCGGACCCCGCAAGGGCCCCGGCTTCCGGTGCGAGGGCGAAACCACCCTCCCCGACGGCTGCCGGCTCCAGATCAACTTCTACTTCGGCGACATCCGTTACGGCGCCGAAATCCACCGCGGGGCGGTCCTCGTCCGCGAAGGCCGCTTCTCCTACGAGGCGGCCCTCTTCCCCAAGGAGCTCTATCCGAAGGGCGTCCTCCCCGGCCTTTACGGCGTCCAGGTCCTCTTCAACCCCGGTCTCCAGGGGCCCCCTTTCGACACCCTCCCCCGCCGGCACGCCGACCGCACGATCCAGGTGGGCTCCACCCCAGAAATCGTCCGCGCCCAGAACGCCGTCCGCGCCCGCCTGGCCCAGGAAGTCCGCGCCGTGCGCGCCCTCTCCGAAGAGGTCATGGAGCGCCTCAAAGAATCCGAAGGGAAACCCCCCGACCCCGAGGGATGGAAGAAACGCCTCGAAGACTGGCGGCGCCGCTGCCTCGAGATCGAACTGCGCGCCCAGCAGGATCCCGCGGTGCGGTTCCTCGGACTCAGCGGCGTGGCCGACGGCGGCCTCGAGGCGCTCCGCAACCTCTTCCTGGCCACGGCCTACTTCGCCGCCGCGGGCCAAGGCCCCCAGGCCCTCCAGGGCAACGAACGGCTCTACGTGGAATCCGAAAAGCTCCTGGCCGCCCTCGCCCCGCGCCCCGAAGACCTCACCCGACTGCGCGGCGAACTGGCCTCCGAAGCCCGCGGGATCCTGCGCCAGGCCCTCGACGCTGCAGACCCCGCCGCCGTCGCCGCCGCCCGCCGCCGCTACGTCGAAACCCTCCTCCTCCTGAGCCGCGCGGCCGACGCGGTTCACCACGAGGAGATCCTCGGCCTCGCCCAAAGCGGCGTCGCGTTCTTCGACGCCCTCGGACGCGATCCCGCCGAAGCCCGCTCGCTTCTCGAATCCCTCGAACGACGCCTCCAGGCCCTCATCGAACTTTTCCGACGTTCCCCGTGACGCCCGACCTCATCTACGACTGGAACCGGGACGGCGACGCCCCGCCGCGTCCCCCCCGCCCGATCGAGTTCGACGACGAAACCCTCCGCGACGGACTCCAGTCCCCCAGCGTTGTCAACCCTCCCGTGGACCGGAAAATCGAAATCCTCCGCCTCATGGACGCCCTGGGCATCGACACGGCGGATATCGGACTCCCCGGCGCCGGAGGAACCGTGAAGGAAGATACGCTCCTCCTGGCCCGCGCCCTTCAGGAGGAACGCCTCCGCCTGGCCGCCAACTGCGCCGCCCGGACCCTCGAGGCCGACATCCGCCCCATCGTCGAGATCGTCCAGAAAACCGGTCGACCCATCGAGGCCTGCCTCTTCATCGGCTCCTCCCCCATCCGCCGCTACGCCGAGGACTGGACCCTCGAGGACATCCTCCAGCACACCCGCCGCGCCGTCACCTTCGCCGTCCGCGAAGGGCTCGAGGTGATGTACGTCACCGAGGACACCACCCGCGCCCATCCGGCCGACCTCGAGCGCCTCTACCTTGCGGCCATCGAGTGCGGCGCCCGTCGCATCTGCCTGTGCGACACCTGCGGCCACGCCACCCCCTACGGCACGGCCCGCCTCGTCCGGTACGTCCGCGCCTTCCTGGCCTCGCGCGGCCTGAACCACGTCAAGGTGGACTTCCACGGCCACATGGACCGCGGCCTCGGCGTCTGGAACGCCGTCGCCGCGATCGAGGCCGGCGCCGACCGCGTCCACGGCACCGCCCTGGGGATCGGCGAACGCGTCGGCAACGCGCCGCTCGACCAGATTCTCGTCAACCTCAAGCTCCTGGGCTGGATCGACCGAGACCTCACCCGCCTGGCGGAATACTGCCGGAAGGTGTCCGAATACTGCGGCGTCCCGATCCCGCCCGGCTACCCCGTGGTCGGCAAGGACGCCTTCGAAACCGCCACGGGAGTCCACGCCGCGGCCATTCTCAAGGCCCTCCGGAAAGGAGACCGCGCGCTCGCCGACCGGGTCTATTCCGGCGTCCCGGCGTCCGAATTCGGCCGCGAACAGGTCATCACCGTCGGCCCCATGAGCGGACGCTCCAACGTCCTCTGGTGGATGGAGCGCCACGGAGTGCGGCCCGAGGAATCCCTGATCGCGGCCGTCCTCGAACGCGCCAAACGCTCCGACCGCATCCTGAACGACGAGGAGATCTGGGATGTCCTCCGAAACAAAGCCTGAGGCCGCCCTCCTCGCGGGCGCCATCGTCCTGGCCGCCTTCATCGTCGTCGCCGGGCTCCTCTTCCTGCGGTTCCTCCCATGAAGCGCCGCCGCCCCCTCATCGGCATCAACTGCAAACTGACGACCTCCGAGGGAGACCCCACCTACGCCCTCGACCGCCTCTACGTGGACGCCGTCTGGAAGGCCGGCGGCACGCCCCTGCTCATGCCCTTCTTCCGCTCCCGCCGCGAGGCGTCCGATTTCCTCGAACGCCTGGACGGGGTCCTCATGACGGGCGGCCCCGACGTCAACCCGCGCCGCTGGGGCGAAGCCCCCCACCCCAAGACCCGGCTTCTCCACCCCGACCGCGAAAAGAGCGATTTCTGGGTCCTCGAGGAGGTCCTCCGTCGCGACCTTCCCCTTCTGGCCGTCTGCTGCGCCTGCCAGGAGCTCAATGTGGCCCTCGGAGGCTCTCTTCACCAGCACCTCCCGGACCTCCCGGGAGTCCGGCGCCATGCCGGAGGCGTGCGCCATCCGGTGGACGTGACGCCCGGCTCGAAGCTGCGGGAGATCCTGGGCGGCTCGCACACGGGGGTCAATTCCTGGCACCACCAGGCCTGCCGGGAGATCGGCCGGGGCCTCTCGGTCGCCGCGTACGCCCCGGACGGGGTCGTCGAGGCCGTCGAAAGCTCCCGCCATCGCTTCGTCGTGGGCGTCCAGTGGCATCCCGAGCGGATGTCCGGCGACCGCCGCCAGCGCGCCCTCTTCCGGGCGCTCGTGGCGGAAGCCGGCCGACCTCCCTGAGGCGCCGAAGTTCCAGCCTCGGGACGGCGAAGACGGCTAACATTCCCGCCCCCCGCGGTTCAGTGAAGTGGCCGTTGCCGTTGGAAAGGACCGCCGTGCTGAAGTGGACCTCTCTGGACGGAGCCGGCGTCGAATGGCTCCGCGATCACCCCAACACGTACGTCCGGCTGGAGCTGCCGTGGCTGGAGTACCTGCGCTCCCGCTTCGACCTCCGGGTGGCCCGTCCTCTCGGCCGGACCAAGTTCGGACAGCACGTGGAGGAATACCGGGAGCACCGGGAGGACCGCGCGCTCCACGTGCGCCAGTTCTCCGACCATCTGGTCATCCACACGGACTGGTGGAATCCGGACTGGAGCTGGGCCGCCTTCTTCCGCCACCTCGTGCGCGACACGCCCGTGCCGCACATCGGGCTGGCGATCGGCCTGGCGGGACTGGCGCTCTACCTGGCGCTCGGGTGAATCACTCCTCGAGCCCGAACTCGCGCATCCAGTAATCGACCTCGCCCGGAGGGACGCCGCCCGGCTCGGGGGGCTCGCCGGAACCCGGCCCCTCGAGCCGGCGCAGGAACTCCCGGCACGAGACGACCCGGAAGCGGCGCTTCCGGGCCCCGGTCGCGATGGCCCGGTCGTCGCTGACCACGGTGTAGGCCGTCCGGTCGGACGTCGAAGCGAGCGTCCGTAGAATTTCCTCGTCCGCCGTGCGGCCCTCGGCAACGCCCCGGATTTCGACCGCGCCGCGGGTCTCGAGGGCGCGCAGGCCCGCCGTGGGATCGAAGACGATCCGCGCCCGGTAGCCTTCCCGGCGGCACCAGGCCTCGACCCGCGCCACCATCCGCTCGCGCGCCTCGGCCGTGGGCCGGCCGCCGGCGATCGCGTGAAGCAGATTGTACCCGTCGATCAGAAACACAGCCGGCCGCCGACCAGGACGTGGCGGGCCCGGCCGCGCAGGGTCATTCCCTCGAACGGCGTGGAGCGGCCGCGCGAGCGGAACGCGGCGGGATCGACCGTCCAGGTCGCCTCCGGATCGATCAGGGTGAGATCCGCGTCGGCCCCCGGCTCGAGGCGTCCCTTCGCGCGCAGCCCGAGAATCCGCGCCGGGGCGGCGGTCATCGCCTCGATCGCCCGTTCGAAGGGGATCCGGGTGAGCGTCAGAACCGCCCCGAGCGTCGTCTCGAGCCCCACGACGCCGTTCGGGCAGGCCGCCAGCTCCCGCTCCTTCTCCTCCACCGTGTGGGGCGCATGATCGCTGGCGATCGCGTCGATCGTCCCGTCGGCCACCGCCTCGGCCACGGCTTCCACGTCCTCGCGGGTCCGCAGCGGCGGGTTCATCTTGAAGCGCGACTCGTAGCCCCGCAGGCGTTCGTCGGTGAGCGTCAGGTGGTGGGGCGACGCCTCGGCGGTCACGCGGATCCCCAGCTTCTTGGCGCGCCGGACGACGTCCACGGTCTCCCGGGCGCTCACGTGGCAGAGGTGCACATGCCCGCCCGTGAGGGCGGCCAGGTAGACGTCCCGCGCGGCGAGGATCGCCTCCGCGGCGTTCGGCGCCCCCCGGAGCCCCAGCTCCGCGGAGACGCGGCCTTCGTTCATGACGGCCCCGCGGGTGAGCGTCGTATCCTCGCAGTGGCTGAGGATCGGGCGGTCGAGCATGCGGGCGTACTCCAGCGCCCGGCGCATGAGCTCGGAGTCGAGGATCGGATGGCCGTCGTCGGAAAAGGCCACCGCGCCCGCTTCCGCCATGCTCCCCAGCTCCGCCAGCTCCTTCCCCTCGAGCCCCCGGGTGACCGCCCCCACCGGAAAGACATGGGCCATTCCCGCCCGCCGGGAGCGCTCCAGGACGTAGATCACGCCGGCGGCGTCGTCGCAGGGACGGCCGGAGTTGGCCATGGCGGCCACGCTCGTAAACCCTCCCGCCACCGCCGCCGCCGCCCCCGAGGCGATCGTCTCCTTGTCCTCCCGGCCGGGCTCCCGAAGGTGCACGTGCATGTCGATGAGGCCGGGAACGACGATAAGTCCCCGCGCGTCCAGGACGGTTTCGGCCCGGTCGGCGATCTTCCCCACGCGGACGATCTTCCCGCCGTCCACGAGGACGTCGAACGGGCGGCCGCCCTGGATCAGGATCACGACGCCGCCTCCGAAAGGAGAAGCAACACCGCCGCCCGGACCCAGACGCCGTTGGACACCTGGTGGAGGATGACGGACCGGTCGCTGTCGGCCGCCTCGGCGCAGATCTCGACGCCCCGGTTCATGGGGCCGGGGTGCATGACGATCGCCCCGGGCCGCAGCATCGCCAGACGCTCCCGCGTCAGTCCGAAGAAGCGCACGTATTCCGGAACCGAGGGGAAAAGCCCCGCCTGCTGGCGCTCCAGCTGGAGCCGAAGCATCATGACGACGTCGTGTTCCCGGAGCGCCCGGTCGAAGTCGTGGGTGACGGGCGCGTCGAGGTCGCGCGGAACGAGCGTGGGGGGACCCACCAGGGTCACGTCGTTCCCGAGCTTTCGTAGGGCCCAGAGGTTGGAGCGGGCCACGCGGCTGTGGGCGATGTCCCCGACGAGCGCCACGCGGAGTCCGGAGAGGCGCCCCAGGCGCTGGCGGATCGTCAGAAGATCGAGAAGCGCCTGCGTGGGGTGCTCGTGCGCGCCGTCCCCGGCGTTGACGACGGAGCTCCGCACGAGGCGCGAGAGAAAATGGGGCGCCCCCGAGGCGCCGTGCCGGATCGCCGTGAAGTGGACCCCCATGGACTCGATCGTCCGGGCGGTGTCCTTGAGGCTTTCGCCCTTGGCCAGGCTCGAGGCGGAGGGAGAGAAGTCGATGACCTCCGCGCCCAGGCGCCGGGCGGCCAGGACGAACGACGTCTTCGTGCGGGTGGAGGGTTCGACGAAGAAGGTGAACAGACGCCGGCCGCGCAGGGGGGCGACCTCCTCCCGCAGGGCGGCCAGCTCCTCGGCCACGGAGAGAACGAGCGCGATGTCGTCGGCGGAAAGGTCGCGGGTCCCGAGGAGGTGGCGGTGCGTCCACGCCCGGCAGCGGGTCCGGAGGGCCTCGAGCGCCATCGGGGCGGGAGTGTATCACACCCCGCGGCGCCTGGCAACGGCGGGAAGAAGCTACAGCTCCCGGATCCGGATGTTCCGGAACTCGACACGCGTGCCGTGGCCCAGGAAGCCGATGTGCCCCTTCGCGTTCCTGAGCCCGGGATGCTTGCGCAGAACCTGCTCATCCCGGATTTCATCGAGGTCCGCGTCCACGATCACGGCGCCGTTGAGCTTCACCGTGATCCGGCGGCCGCGGGCGGTGATCTCCTCTTCGTTCCACTCCCCGACGGGCTTGAGGTGCCCCCGCCGGGCGGGAACGACGTCGTAGATCGAGCCGTGATACTGGGTGGGCCGCAGGTTCTGATACTTGGATCCCGAGTCGTCGAGAATCTGGATCTCCATGCCCACGTAGGCGGCGTCCCCCTCCAGGGGCGCGCGGATGCCGACGCCGTTGTTGGCGTTCGGGGTCAGCCGGAACTCGAAGCGGAAGACGAAATCCCCGTATTCCTTCTCCGTGAAGAGATTTCCGCCGTCCTTCTCCGTGCAGAACAGGATTCCGTTTTCGACCTGGTAGCCCCGGCCGGTCTTGTTCTCGCCGCTCCCCTTGCGGCCGTAGATCCAGCCCGAAAGGTCCTTTCCGTTGAAAAGCGGCACGAATCCCTCTTCGGACGAGTCCTGCCCCGGCGACGCGCACGCCGTGGAGGCGGCCAGGGTCCAGAGCGCCAGCATCCGGTTCATCGTCGTTCTCCTGGGGGAAAGAACGCCGTTCAGATACATCCCGCGGGGCGGCGGCGTCAAAGGATTTCTCGCGCCGGGCTCACCGGCGCTGCGTTTCGACAGGCGGGCCGGGAAGGGGCGGAACGGCCTTGCGGAGGAAGAGCAGCGCGAAGCAGGTATCCCACACCTCGTGGCCGCCCTCCCGGCAGGTCCATGCGCCGCTGGAGCGCTGCGTCTCCAGAAGCGCCTCCACGCCCTCCGCGTACCACGCATGCTTCCCGATCGTCTCGGTGCCGTAGAGGATCGCCGCGCGCTCGAGGGCATAGAGGTAGTAATAGAACATGTAGGAAGACCGCCCGCCGCCGTGCTCGGGGGAACCCGGATTCTCCCTGGCCGAGAAGTGGCGCGCCAGCCACTCCAGCCCCGCGCGCACCTCCGGGTCGCGCCGCCAGTCCCGCCCGAGAAGATAGTCGTAAATGACCAGGCTCCCCACGGCCCCCGCGGTCATCGACCCGTAGCCCCGGTGCCCCGCATGGTCGCGGCCCCCGTAACACCAGCCGTCGGCGCCGCCCGGGGCGCGCGTATCCCGGATCTGCGCCGACCTCCACCACGCGGCGGCGCGTTCCAGAACCGAGGGATGGACCTCGACGCCCGCCTCGAAACAGGCCCGCAGGCCGAGCGCGGCGAACATCGAATTCGAGTTATCCCCCGCCTCGGGCCCTTCGCGCATCTTGCGGATGAAGATCCGCCGGCGGACCTCGGGCTTGGTGCGCTCGGAGCCCGACGGAAACTCCCGGACCGCCTTCGGCGCGCGGATAGCCGGGACGTCCCGCGTGGGCACCGAAACGGCCAGGTCGTCCACAAAGATCGACGGATCCCCGTACGACCACTGGCCGTTGCGGCACTGGTTGTCCGCCAGGAACTGGGCGCATTGGGCGATCCGCGGCTGATACTTCACGCGGTCGATCTCCTCCAGGATCATCGCCTGGAGCGCCACGTTGTAGGTGCGCTCGAGGCGCCGATCCAGAATCGCTTTCAGAAGGCGCTGGCGGTCGGGATCGTTCTCCGGAACGCCGGCGTGGACGAACGTCCAGAGCACCAGCTCGTCCGTACGGGGCTCCCCGCCCGCCAGGGTCCGCAGAAAGGACACACCGGCGCGCACGGCCTCCTCCGGCGTGCGGCGGACTTCGATCACATGAGGCGGCGGCGTGGCCGCGTTCGGTCGCGCCTTGGCGGGCGCCGGAGCGGCAGGGCGGGCGGGCCGCTCCGCCGCCGGGCTTTCCACGGGAGCCTCCGCCGGAGCGGCGACCACGGGCGGTGGAGGCGCTTTCGGCGCCGCCGG
>DATLZA010000017.1 GCA_035574235.1 Planctomycetota bacterium
CGACATGCCCCTCCCCACCCAGGCCAAGATCCTCCGCGCCCTCCAGGAGCGATCCTTCCAGCGCGTCGGCGGCGACGAGAAGATCGCCGTGGACGTGCGCGTCATCTGCGCCACCCACCGCAACCTCGAGGAGGCGGTCGAGAAAGGCCTGTTCCGCAAGGATCTCTACTACCGTATCAACGCGCTCGTCATCGAAATCCCGCCGCTGCGCGAACGGCCGAGCGACATCCCCGAACTCGCCCGCCACTTCCTGGCGCGCTCGAACCGCTCCGAAAAGCGCCAAGTCCTGGGATTCTCGGCCGCCGCGCTCGAAGCCCTCTGCGCCCACACCTGGCCGGGCAACGTCCGCGAACTCCAGCACGCCGTCCACCGCGCGGTCCTCGTCTGCGACGGGGACGAGATCCGCCCCGAGCACCTGCCCCCCGCCGTCACCCGCGGCCACGCCGCCGAGGCCGCGCCGCCGACCCCCTCGGGCCAGGAAGGCCTCATCGAGGCCGTGGAACGCCTGGAACGCTCCATGATCCTGGCGGCCCTCGAGAAAAACGGATGGGTCAAGGCCCGAGCCGCCCGTGCCCTCGGGGTGACGGAGCGAATTTTGTCCTACAAAATGCAGAACCTCGGAATCGAAAAGCCGTCATGAGGGTCGCGCGGTGCGTCCTGGCTCTTGCCGCCGCGGCGGCGCTCCTGCCCGCCTGCCACGAGACCGTGGCGCTCTCGGCCGTCCTGGCCTCCGCCGACCGCGTGGAGCTTTCGTGGACCTCGGGATCCGTGGACGGATTCGTCGTCGAACGCGCCGCCGGCGGAGGGGCCTTCGTCCCCCTGGCCCCGCTCCCCGGCTCCGCCCGCGCCTGGACGGATTCCGCTCCCCCGGGAGGCACCCTCCTCGAGTACCGCCTCCAGGTCCGCGGCTTCGACGGCTCCCTCCATCCCACCTCCGCCGCCCGCGTCGTCACCCCGTGGGCCGCTACCTGCGGCGGAGCCGGCGACGAGGACGCCCTTTCCCTGTCGGTCCTCCCCGACGGCGGACTGGCCGTCTCCGGAGAAGGATTCCCGCTCACCTGGGGCTCTTACGACGCGTGGATCCTCCGGCTGGCTCCGGACGGATCGATCCTGCGCCAGAAGGCGTACGGCACCCCGCTCGGCGAATGGGCCACCTACGCGCGGCCCGCCTCCAACGGGGACCTCCTGGCCGTGGGCGCATGCGGCTGGACCCCCGGCCAGGGGGACGCCTGGATCGCGCGTCTGGCCCCGGACGGCGCGCCTCGCTTCCAGCTCGCCCTGGGCGGGACCCGCTACGACGAAGCCCTGGGCGTCGAGGAAACCTCCGACGGAGGGTTCGTCGCCGCCGGCTACACCTGGTCGCAGGCGGGGGGCGGCTCCGACCTCTGGGTGGCCCGGTTCGATGCGGCCGGAGCACTCCAGTGGCGCTACGCCTACGACACGGGCCGCGCGGAATTTTCTCCCGGCTTCAGCCTCCAGATCCGCGAGCTGACCGCGCGCAACGGATGGCTCGTCGCCTCGGCCGTCGAGGAATCTCCGGGGGGATTCTGGGACGCCTGGATCGTGGAGCTCAATCCCGCCGGCAACGTCCGCCGCGCGGCGCGGCTCGGCGGCCCGGGCATGGAACTTCCGTATATGGCCGTGCCCCTTCCGGACGGGGGCTTGATCCTGGCGGCGGCCTCCTCCTCCTTCGGTTCGGGGGACTTCGACGCCTGGATCGTGCGCCTGGACCGCCGCTGGAACCCCGTCTGGCAGCGCTCCTTCGGCGGCCCCCGCACGGACGCGGCCCTCTCGGTGGAACCCACGCGGGACGGCGATTTTCTGGTGGGCGGATGGACGGACTCCTTCGGGGCCGGGGCGGAGGACCTCTGGATCGTGCGCCTTTCGGGGGCGGACGGCTCGATCTTGTGGCAGCGGACCTACGGGGGGCCGGGCTCCGAGTGGGCGCCGATGATCTGGGTGCGCGAGACTCCGGACGGCGGGGTGGCGGCGGCGGGGGCCACGCGTTCGGCCGGCGCCGGCGGGAGCGACCTCTGGGCGCTCAAACTCGCGCGCGACGGGACGATCGGTTTCCCCGCGTCGGGGGTGTTCCGCTCCCTCCCGAGCGGCGCCTCGATGCTCACGACCACGGCGGTTCCCGCGCCGCTCGGGGCCTCCCGGAGGAACCTGGGGTTCTCCGTGTCGGCGTACCCCGGGTCGGCGGCGGACACGTCGGCTGTTCCCCTCCGGCAGGCGCCCTGATCAGGCTTTCCGGTGGCGTTCGGCCTGAAGCTCGCGCCCGGCGCGCGCGTATTCGGCTTCCACCTGGGGGATGAGCGAGCGCAACGTGTCCCAGTCGGACGCGTGGGCGGCGTCCTGGAGGGTCGCGCAGAGGCGGGACAGCGGCTCCGCCCCCAGGTTTCCGCTGCTTCCCTTCATGGTGTGGGCCAGCCGCTCCGCCACGCGCGCATCCCGGTCCTCGATCGCCTGGCGCAGCCCGTCGAGATGCCGCGCGAACTCCCGGAAGAAAACGTCGATAAGTTCCGCCAGAAACCCGGGAGATCCCTGCTCCTCGAGCGCCCGCAAATCGTTCAATACCTTGGGGTTAATCGCCGGGTTCACGGATCCTTGCCCCCCTTCGTGAACGTCCCGTCCTGGAACTATTCTACCCCGACGGAGGTGGGTTTGATTCATCTTCGAAACATATCGGCCGCCCCGCGCGATTCCTGGACGCCGCGGCGCCTTTCGGGCGTATAATTCCCTTCGTGCCCGTTTTCCTTCTGGGCGAGACGCCCGGCGGACCGCCCTTCAACCGCGCGTTCTTCAACGCGGGTCTCGGCGACCTTCTCGAGCGGGCGGGGAAGCCCGACTCCTACCGGCTGACGCTTTTTTTGAGCGACGGGACGAGCCTCGAGGTCTGCAAGCTCGAGGAGCTTCACGAGTCCTACATGGTCGTGCGCGGCTACCGGGGGGAGGAGGACGACTGCGATCTCACGCTTCAGGCGATCCCGTACGGCCTGATCTACCGCCTCGAGATCGCCCCCAAGGGGGCGCGGGAGAAACGCCTGGGTTTCACCTGGAACCGGACCGGACTGCGCAAGCCGTAACGGCCCTCATTCCCCGAAAAGATCCCTCGCGCGCGGTTCGAGAGCCACGCCTTCCCGCAAGCGCGCGGCCGCCCCTTCCGCGTCTCCCCGGAAGGCCGCCAGGAGTCCCGACGCCAGCGGCGCTTCGGGCCGCCCTGGATCGATCCGCCGCGCCGTCCGGAACTCCTCCTCGATCGCGTCGATCGTGTCTTCCGAACCGCTCCGCAGCCGAAGGAGCCGGACGAGGCCCCGCCCGACGCGGGCGGCGTAGGCGATCCCGTCCTCGGGCGCCTCCAGCATCTCCGGCCAGTCCGCCGGTCCTCCCTCGTACATCCCCTTCATGCCCCGGCAGGAGCGCGCCAGCGCCAGAAAAAGCGCCGCCTCGCGGCGCGCCCCCGGGAGCTCCACGAAGCGCAGCGGCACCGTGGAGCAGGCGCCGTCGAAGTCCCCCAGATAGAGCCGCCGCGCGGCCAGCGCTAGAAACGGCCCGGCCTCCGATGCTCCCTCCGCCGCCGCGCGCGCAAGGGCCGCCCCCGACCCCGGCGGGTCCGGGAAAAACTCCCTCAACAGGCGCGCCGCAAGAAAACCCGCGCCGGCCGCGACGAACCGGGCGGATCCCCGCACCCCCCGGGCCGTCTCCCCGAGCCCGGCGTCGGGCGGCGCCTCCAGGAGCGCCAGGCCCAGATTCGCGTCCACCTGGCGGTCCTCCCGGTCCCGGTTGCGCCTCAACGCCTCCTCGAGGCATCGACGAACCTCGTCCCACCGCCCCCGCCGGGCGTAGGCGCGGGAGAGATCGTTGAAATACTCCCACCCGGTGACCCCCGGCGGGATCCGCCGGACGCAGCGTTCGAGATCGGCGGTCCCTTCGTCCGGACGGTCGAGAAGAAGAAGAAGCTGGCCCCGCTGGTAGAGCGCGTAGGGCGCCTCGGGCGCCGCCTGGACCATGCGCGACGCCTCCGCCAGGGCCTCCTCGAAGCGAAGAAGCTTCCCCAGAATCCGCGCCCGGTCGCCCATCCGCTGGGGATCTCCGGGAAGCCGCGCGAGGCTCCGCGTCACCAGAGCCAGCGCCTCCTCCAGCGCCTCGGGCCGCCGCGTCTCCTCCAGCAACTGCGCCAGGTGGGACGCCAAGGTCGGGTCGTTGGGCCGCCGGCGGTGGGCTTCCTGGAAGGCCGCCAGGGCATCCTCGCCCGAGGTGCTGCGCCCCAGGAGGAAGTGAAACTCCCACCGGTTCGGGTCGGCGCGCAACCCCTCGCGGGCGGCCCGGCGGGCCTCCGCGAGGTCTCCTTCCAGAAACGCCAGGCGCGCCCGGGCGATCTTCCGGTCGATGTCGTCGGGCGACAAGACGAGGACCTGCTTCAGGTCGCTCCGCGCGGCGTCCCCCCACCCGCGGTCCTCCGAGCCGCGCCCTTCGGCCAGGGAACGGGCGCGTTCGCGCTCCGCCAGGGCCTCGCGCGCCGCCGCCCGGTGGAGGTAATAGCTCGGATTGGTGCGGGCTCTTTCGATCGCCAGGGAAAGTTCGCGTTCGGCTTCGAGGGGGCGCTCGCGCAGGAGAAACGCCCGGCCCCGCGCGGCGTGCCCCTCGGCGTCCTCCGGCCGCTCCTCGAGCGCTCGCCCCAGCAGTTCGAGCGCGCGGGCGAGGTGGCGGTCGAGCACCGTCAGGTCCGCGTCGGCCATGATGAAGAGCCGTTCGGCCTGTTCCAGGGCGTCGCGGCCGGCCTGGAGAAAGGGTTCCGCCCGCAGGCGCCGAAGGTCGCGTTCGGAAGCCCGCGTCGCGGCGGCGATCCCTCCCAGGAGAACGGCCGCCGCGGCGGCGCCGAGGGCCGCCGCGCCGGGGCGGCGACGGACCCAGCGGCAGGCGCGCTCCAGACGGGACGGCGGGCGGGCTTCGATGGGGCGCCCTTCGAGGAATCGGCGCAGGTCGTCGGCCAGGGCGGAGGCGGAAGGATAGCGGCGCCCCGGGTCCCGGGCCATCGCGCGGGCGACGATCGTCTCGAGTTCCCGCGGCACCCGGGGGTTGAGGCGCCGCAGGGGGGGTGGATCCTCGGCGGCCAGGCGGCCCAGGAGTTCCAGCAGGTCGCGCCCCTCGTAGGGCGGGCGCCCCGCCAGGGCCGCGTAGAGGGACGCGCCCAGGCCGTAGATGTCGGAGGCCACGGAGGCGGGTTCCCCCGAAGCGACCTCGGGGGCCACGAAGGCGGGGGTGCCGGCGAACACGCCCGAACGGGTGAGGGTGCCTCCCGGGTCGCGCGGCCGGGCCAGGCCGAAGTCGATGAGGCGCGCGCGGCCCTCGTCATCCACAAGGATGTTGCGGGGGGTGACGTCCCGGTGAAGAACGCCGCGCTCGTGGGCGTGCTGGAGCGCCCGGGCGATCTCTTCCGCCGCGCGGGCCAATCCCCGCGGGTCCGGATCCACGCGGTCGAGGGGCCGTCCGGGGATGTAGTCCATCGCGATGTAGAAGCCGTCTCCGTGGGGCCCCACTTCATGGACGGACACGACGGCCGGGTGGGAGAGCGCAGCGGCCAGACGCGCCTCGCGTTCGAGGCGGCGGCGGCGCTCGGGGTCGGGGTCGGTCAGGAGTTTGACGGCGCAGAGACGCCCGAGGCGCTCGTCCCAGGCGCGCCAGACGGTGCCGCCGCCGCCCGAGCCCACGACGTCCAGGAGCAGGAACCTGCCGCCGACCCGGCGGCCGGGATCGCGACGGGCCTCGGCGGCGAGCGCGGCCGGAGGCGCAAGGGCTTCGTCCTCCGGATCCGCCTGGATCTCGCGGAAGAGCCGCAGCAGCTTATCTTCCTCGTCCGTCATCCGCGAACCCCACGAGTTCCCGCAGTTCGTCCCGGTAGTCTTCCGGGTTCCGGCAGCCGGCGCGGATGAGGTCCGCCAGGTGGGCTTTCAGGTTGCGGCGGGCGTGAAAGAGAAGATTGCGGACGTCGTTTTCCCCGCGTCCCAGCCGCGCGGCGATGTCGGCGTACGAGCATCCCTCGAGGTAATGCCAGCGGAGCGCCCGGGCCTGCGCGGGAATCTCCCGTTCGAGTCCCCCGAGCGCCGTTCGGGTCAGATGGGCGATCCAGAGGCGTTCGAAGATTTCCCGTCCCGGGTCCATAGGCTCGCGGATCTGATCCAGCGGAAGCGCCTCTCCGGAGGCCCGCCGGCGAAGCGCCTCCTCTCGGCGGCGCCAATCGGCCAGCACGTTCCGGATGAGGGTATGAAGGAGCGTGCGGAAGCGTCCCTTTTCCGGTCGGGCGCGTTCCAGGAATTCCGTGCGGCAGGCGCGCAGGAGGACCTCCTGCGCCAGGTCGTCGGCCTCGGCGTCCAACCCTATGCGGCGGAAGTAATCCCGGACGGGTTCGCCGTAGGTCCGGGCCACCTCCTCCATCGCCGGGCCGTCCCGCTCCCGGGCCCTCGAAAGGAGAGCCCACACGGTGGTGATGAACCCCATGTCCCGATCCCCGCGGGATTATAGATCCGCCGCGTCGATTCTTTAAAACTTTTCCGCCCCGTTTGCGGAGAACCTAATGGGAGGGCTCGCGCGCCCCCGGACGGGCCGCCCGGGGCGCGCGCGTCCCTGTTTCGGGATCCGGCGGCCCGTTCTTTGATGGGAGGGTATCTTCCATGCGTCTTCTGGTCCGAGCGGTCGGCCTGCTCCTCTCCGGCCTGGCGCTCCTGGGCGCCTCCAGCTGCGACGAGGGCGACACCATCATCGTGCAGTCCTCCTCGACCCCCGCCGTCAAGGAGGCCTTCGTGGGATGCTATGACGGCCGCATCGTCCGCATCCCCTCCGACGGAGCGCCGGAGGTGTTTTACACGTTCACCGCCCCGTCGGGAACAGTGCAATCCATCACCGGCCTCGCCTGGCATGCGCCTTCCGGAACCCTGTTTTCGGTAAGGTGGGTTATTACGCCCATCCCCCCCCCCCC
>DATLZA010000018.1 GCA_035574235.1 Planctomycetota bacterium
GCTCCGCCGCTTCGAAAGCCCTGCCTTCCTCAGCTTCTTCACCGCTTCCCTCCGGTGCCGTGGCGTCAGAAGTTTTTTCGCAGGACCTCCTGGATCGCGTCGATCTCGAGATCCCGCTGGGCCAGGAGCCGCTTGAGCCGCTGGTTCTCCTTCTCCAGCTCCCTTAGCCTTCGCGCCTCCGAGATCGAAAGCCCCTGGTACTTGCGCCTCCACCGATAGAACGTG
Organism: Planctomycetota bacterium; assembly: GCA_035574235.1. Lineage (NCBI taxonomy): Bacteria > Pseudomonadati > Planctomycetota > Planctomycetota bacterium. The sequence continues at coordinate 226 of DATLZA010000018.1, forward strand.
AACTCCGAAACCCCATACTTCCGGCAGATCTCCACGATCGGCATCCGGCCCGTTTCGGCCTCCTTCAGAATCCGGACGATCTGCTCCTCTCGGAACCGCTCCTTCTTCATCGATCCTCCTTCCTCGGTCAGAGGATCCTAAACCCTGAGATTTCTCGTGGCCCTAATTTTGGGGAGCAGGCCCTTGCCAGTAGAAGCACCGCGGACGCACTTCGTGACCGGGCGACAGGGATATTGTTGAGTAAAGCCGGACATGCTTAGAAGGCCTGGGACACAATTAGGGGGCTGCAAGACTGGCTGAAGCGGTTTCCGAACGCGGGCTCGTCCGATCGAAAGGCAGCCCAGGGTATGATTGATGACCTTCTCGATGCGCTGAAATGAGCGCCGGAGGAAAAGGATGTCGAGCAAAGAGCTGACGTACGCGAACATCGTAAAACATCTGCTCATGGAACTCCCTGAGTTCGAACGTGCATATTCCGACGAACTTAAGCACGACGCTGACTTACCCAATATGGTCTTTGGCATGCTCACGGAATTTGTCGTCCGCCAGTATCTGACAGGCCAGACAGGTCCCGGCACGCCGTTCGATCGGGCGTTGCGTTTTCTGGAAGAGGCGATGGGCTCGAAGGATCCGGAGGTGCAGAATCTCGTCTGGGTGTCCTTCCTGGAAAACCTCGACGCTCATGCCGGTGAGGATTTCGAAGGCATCAAGGCGAAGCTCGGGCCGAAACTGCGCGCGACCTTGAAGAAGGTCATCTGAAGAACCGGCGAGGGCGCGCGGGACGTCGGCGGCACCCCCCCCCGATTCGCCCTTTCCATCGGAGATCCAGGATAAGGTCCTCCGACCGGGGAAGGAGGATCGATGAAGCGGAAACCATGCCCTGAGAAGAGGGGGAAGAATGATGAGTGCGCGAAGGAGCGGGACACCGTGAGGCCGGTCGGGAGACTGAGATCTTCCGTCGCCCCGCGAATGGGGAACACCCCCGGCGACGGGCCGTTCGCGTTGCCGCGTGCCTCGTCTCTTCAGGCGACAAACCGCGCCGCGCCCTACCGCAGCCGCTCCACGGAGGCGGGGGGCGCCGGGAGCAGCACCGCCTTCCCGTTCCACACGATCGACGCCGTCCAGGAGAACCGGTAGCGGCCGGGAGGGGCCAGCGACGGCCCGAAGTCCGCGAAAGTCCCACCCACGAATTCGCCCGGGCCGAGCTTCACCGTCCGGCGGCCCACCTCCGGACGCGCCGGCAGCGCCAGCGGCCCTCCCGGGCCCGTCGCCGTCAAACGCTTCCAGGGGCCCTCCTCGAGCGAAAGCTCCACCTCCGCGGGGCTCAGGTTCACCACCCGCCATTCCAGCGCCACGGGCTCTCCCACCGGATAGGCCGCCTTCGGGGCCAGAAGCTCCGCCCGGAACGGAACCCGGTCGCGCCGCACGAGCTCATTGGCCGCCGCCGCCCGGATGAGGGGATCCGCGTCCGCCAGGGCGCGGAAAATCGCCCCGACCGCCTCCTCGCCCGGGATGTTCAGGAGCGCCGCCAGCGCCGCCGACCGCACCGCCACGTCCGAGCGCTCCAGAAGCCGCGCCAGGGCCGGCGCCGCCAAGGGATCGGTCACCTGCCGGATTTCCTCCGGCCCCAGACGGGCGAGCTTGCGGCCCCACTCCTGTTCCAGCGCCGCCCGCCGCCGCCGCACGTCCGCCAGCCGCGCGTCCACCCGGCCCCGCGGCTCCGACCGGCGCACCAGGTCCCGCCCCCCCTCGATCGTCCGGATCGCCTCCTCGAGCTGCCCCTCGTGCTCCAGTCGCTCCGCCTCCGCCAGAAGCTCCTTCGCGTAGCGCTCCTCGATCTCGTGCCGCTCGTCCCGGATCTCCCGCGCCTTGAGGCTCCAGCGGTAGCCGTCCAGCACGAGATCGTACTGCCGCAGCGCCTCCCGGAAGTTGCGCGCTTCCATCGCGTCCATGAAGGGCTTGCGCACCCGCGCGTAGAGCCGCCGCGCCTTGTACTCGTACACCGCCGCGCCGCACACGAGCCCCGAAAGGACCGCCACGGCGATGAGGCTCCGCACGAGCCGCTGCCGCCGCCGCGCCTTCTCGATCTGGCCCGTCTCGAGCTGCTCCCGCAGCCGCAGCGCCTCCGCGTGGCGCGGGTCGATCCGCAGAATCGTCCGGCAGTAGTCCAGCGCCGCCGCGTCGTCTTTCGCCTCCATCGCCCGCGCCAGGAGCTTGCCGTAGAGCTTGACCGCCTCGGCCTTGTCCCCGAGGTGGCGCTGGATTTCGGCCAGAGACTCCAGAAGCTCCGGCTGGTCGCCGAGCTTCTCGAGAAGCCGCTGGTAGACCGAAAGCGCCTTGTCCGGCAGCCCCGCCTTCTTGTAGGCGGACGCCAGCGCCTCCCCCTGGGCCAGGGCGTCCAGCTTGAGGTCCAGCTGAAGCAGGATCGCGAAGAGCCGCTCGTGGGCCGTAAGATCCCGCGGCGCGTGCGCCAGCACCTTCTGGTAGCTGGCGATCGCCGCCTCGAGCTGGCCGGACTCGACCTGCGCGGAGGCGAGCTGCCGGGCGTATCCGGCCGCTCCCTCGGCGTCCTCGAGCGCCTCGCAGCACCGCAGCGCCAGCTCGAGGAGCCCCAGGTTCTTGCGCTCGTGGTCCAGGCCGTACCGCGCCATCCGCAGCGCCGCTTCCCACTCCTTGCGCGCCGCGCGCGCCCGCGCCCGCTCGAAGGCCTCCGCCGCCGAGAGGGGCCGCGCCGCTCCTCCCTTCATCAGGAGCGCCGCCGCCCGCAGGAGCACGAAGTCCCCCAGCCGCGTCAGCTCCTGGACGTCCCGCAGCGACCGCTCGCCGTCCAGAAGCGCGAAGACCCGCCGGAGCGTTCCGTCCGCGTCCGCCGGCAGCCGCGCGGGATCGGGAACGAGAATCTCGCTCGCCGAAAGGATCGCCTTGCGCGTCTCCCCCCACTCGTCCGCCCGGCGGAGCGCCTCCATGATCACCGCGTCCACGGCGAGCCGGGCCTCGATATCGAGCTGGTCGGCGTCGAACAGACGGTCGTCCGGATCGCCCTCCTCGAACTCGAAGGTCGCGTCCGGCCAGAGGAAGGCGTCGCAGAGGTGCTCGGCCATCTGGTGCTCGAGCGCGGCCTTGAGGTCCTCGCGCGTCACCCGCCCGCGCTTGAGGAGGCCGCGGACGAATCCGGCCTCGCTCGTGCGCCGTCCGGTCAGGGTCGGCGCCTCGTCGGGAGGGATCTTCTCGAGCGCCAGGAGTCCATTCAGGAGGGACGGCCCTTCGCGCGGGCCCAGCCCCACCAGGCGCAGCGCCCCGCGGTCGAACCAGAGCGCCAGCTGGCGCCCCTTGTGGCGGATGACGAGCGTTCCCGTCTGCTCGTTCATGGCCAGGTCCTGCAGGACGTTGGCCAGCGAGATCGATCGAACGTCGCCTTTCAGGCCCATATTCCCTCGGGGTCGCGCCGTCGGCGAGAACATCTAAGTCTATCCCACGCCCCCCGGCCTTGCCAAGGGAAGGCCGGGCGGATAGACTCCCGCGGCCGTGCCCGACGCCCCCGTCCTGCCGTCCCTGCGCGGCGAGGTGCTGCGCCTCGCCTGGCCCGTGGTGCTCCAGAATCTGCTCCACACGCTCATGTTCTACGTGGACACCGCCATGATCGGGGGCCTCGGCCCGGAGGCGCTGGCGGCCATGGGCGTCGTGGGTCCCATCGCGCACACGATCACGGCGGTGCTGACCGCTCTTTCGGTCGGAGCCGTGGCGGTCGTGGCCCGCGCCTGGGGGGAGGGGGACCGGGCCGCTCAGGAACGCGACGCCGCGGCGGCGCTCGCGCTGGGCGTGGCGGTGGGGCTTCCTCTGACGGCGGCGGGGCTGACGGCCCTGCCGGCGGCGGCGCGGCTTTTCGCCGTGCCGGGCGGCGCGGGGGTCGAGGCGATGGCGCGCGACTACCTCTTCTGGGAGGCGGCGTCGCTCGTCTTCTATTGCGTGTACATGGCCGCGGTGGGGATCCTGCGCGCCTGCGGGCGCACGCAGATCCCGCTCTGGACGACGCTCGGGGCCAACCTCGTCAACGTCGCGCTCAACGCGATCTTCATCTTCGGACACCTGGGGGCGCCGCGGATGGGCGTGGCCGGAGCGGCGCTCGGGACGGCCCTTTCGGTGGCGCTGGAGGGAATGGTGGCCGCCGGCATTCTCTTCACGCGCGTCTCGCCGGTGCGGCTGCGGCTTTCCACCTTCCGGAAGGTGGACCGCCGGGCCGTGGCCCGCCTTCTTCGGGTGACGGCGCCGGCGGCGGCGGAGCCGGTGATCCTGCAGAGCGGGTTTCTCGTCTTCAACAAAGCGATCACGCTCCTGGGGACGCTGCCGGTGGCCGCGCATCGGGCGGCGCTCACGGTGGAATCGCTCACCTTCATGCCGGGGTACGGATTCGCGGTGGCGGGCTCGGCGCTCGTGGGGCGGTTCCTCGGCGAGCGGCGGCCGGATCGCGCCCAGGCGGCGCTGCGCGAGAGCGCGCGCATGGGCGTCCTCCTCATGGGCGCGATCGGCCTGCTGTTCCTGGCGATCCCCGAGGCGCTCGTGGCGCTCTTTTTGCGCGGTCCGGACGTCGAGGAAGCGCGGCGGCTGGCGGCGGGCGCGCTCAGGATCGCCGCCTTCGAGCAGCCGTTCATGGGGCTTTCGATGGCCCTGGCGGGAGGCCTGCGGGGGGCGGGGGATACCCGTTCGCCGGTGGCGGTGGGGTTCCTCGGCGTGTGGCTCGTGCGGGTGCCGGTGGCCTGGACGCTGGCCTTTCCCGTCGGGTGGGGGCTCTACGGGATCTGGGCGACCATGATCGTGGACTGGGGGGTACGGGCGGCGGCGTTCGGAGCGCTCTGGCGGCGGGGCTCCTGGAAGGCCATCAAACTTTGAGGGGATCCGTATCTTATAGAGTGAACCTGGAAGGAGACCGTATGCGCCGCCGCTTCGCCCTGCTTCTGGCCTTCGCGATCGCCGTCGGCGGTTCGGCCGCCCGGCCGCAGGACGCTTCGGAGACGGTCCGCCGGCGGGTGGACCGGGCCCTCGAGGAGGAGACGCGAAGGATCCGGGCGGAGATCCTCGAGCTCGTCCGGAGGGAGCTGCGGGGAGGAGACGCGGCGGCGCTGGAGCGCGCGTGCGCGAAGGTGACGGAGGAGCGCCTGCGCCGGCACGCGGAGTATCTGGCCAGCGACGAGCTGGAAGGCCGCGCCGCGGGCTATCCCGGCAACGACAAGGCGGCGGAATACATCGCCAAGGTTTTCAAGGAGGCGGGCCTGGCGCCGGCCGGCGACGGGACAACGTTCTTCCAGAAGTTCCGGGTCGGGGGAAGGGACACGCGCAACGTGCTCGGGGCCTTCGAGGGGTCGGACCCCGAGCTCCAGAAGGAAGTCGTTCTCCTCGGGGCGCATTTCGATCACGTGGGAACGGCCGACCAGCGGGACTTCGGCCGGCTGGGAGGGACGGGGAATCCGGACCGGATCTGGAACGGAGCGGACGACAACGCCTCGGGGACTTCGGTGCTTCTGGCGGTGGCGGAGGCGTTCGGAGAAACGGGTCTGCGGGCGCGCCGGACGATCGTCTTTGCCGCCTTCAGCGGGGAGGAGGCGGGGCTTCTGGGGTCGCGGCATTACACCCAGCATCCGTACCGGCCCATCGATCGGCATGTGTTCATGCTGAACCTCGACATGGTGGGGCGCAATCCGCAGAAACCCGTTCAGATCCAGGGGGTCGGTTCGGCCGAAGGGGGCGCGGTTCGCGCGATCGTGGAGCGGGCGGTGGAGCGCGCGGGGCTGAAGGCGCGGATCGAGGACGAGGTGACGCTTCTCGGCGGCGACAGCGATCATTCGTCGTTCCGGGACCGCGGGGTGCCGTATGCGTTCTTCTGGTCGGGGTTTCACGCGGACTATCACAGGCCGTCGGACCATGCCGAGAAGCTCGCGTACGACAACATGGCGCGGGTGGGGTGCGCGGCGGTGCACATCCTCTACGAGGTGGGGCGTCTGGAGCCGCGTCCGCGGTTCGCTCCGCAGGCGCGGCGGCCGTTCGGGCTGCCGGGACTCGGGGCGCCGTCGGGGCGTCGGCTCGGGGTGACGGTGCAGGAGCTCGACGACGCGGCGTGCGAGGAGCTCAAGCTCGAGGCGGGGCAGGGGGGGCTTCGGGTGGAGGTCGTGCATCCCGGGGGCGCGGCCGAGGGAGCGGGCGTCAAGGCGGAGGATGTGATTCTTTCGGTGGCGGGGACGGCGCTGCCCCGGGAGGGGGCCCGGGAGCGGCTGCGCGAAGTGTTGGCGGACAAGGTCAAGCCGGGCGAGCCCGTGGACGTCGTGGTCTTGCGCGAGGGCCGGCGGGTGACCTTGAAGGCGCAGTGGGACAAGTAGGGGGCGGCGGGGGACTTGTCCGGCCCGGCGGGGGGCGCTAGACTCCTCGCGTGCGATCGATCTACCGCATTCTCGACGCCGATTTCAACCGGGCGCGGGAGGCGCTTCGCGTCCTGGAAGATCTGGCGCGGTTTCATCTCGAGGATGCGCGGGCGTCCGGGGCGCTCAAGGAGGCGCGTCATGCGCTCGACGTGCAGGCGCGTCCGCACGCGCGGGAGTTTCTCGGGGCGCGGGACTCGGAGGGGGATCCCGGGCGGGAGAAGGATGTTCCGGTGCGCGCGCCGCGGGGAATGGGGGAGGTGGCGGCGGCGAACTTCAAGCGGGCGCGGGAGGCGCTGCGGTCGATCGAGGAGCTGGCGCGGGGCCGGTGGGCGGGGATGGCGCGGGAGGCGCACCGCCTGCGGTATGTGTTGTACGAGCTGGAGAAGCGGTTCGCCCCGGCGCGGATGCGTCTGGCGGAGGCGAGGCTGTACGTGCTTCTGGATCCGGAGGTGACGGGGCGGCCGCTGCCGCGGGTGGCGGAGGAGGCGGCGCGGGGCGGGGCGGATGTGCTTCAGCTGCGGCAGAAGCCGGTTCCGGACGTGGGGCTGGCGCGGGCGATCCGGGCGGCGGCGCCGGGGGCTCTGTTCATCGTGAACGACCGGCCGGACGTGGCGCTGGCGAGCGGGGCGGACGGGGTGCACGTGGGGCGGGGGGACCTGCCGGTGCGGGAAGTGCGGCGTCTGGGGGTGGGGATCGTGGGGGCGACGACGCATTCTCTGGCGGAGGCGCGGCGGGCGGTGGCGGAGGGGGCGGACTACATTTCGGTGGGGCCGATGTATCCGACGGCGCTCAAGCCGGGTCTGGCGGCGCGGGGTTTTTCGTACCTGGCGGCGGCGCGGCGCCTGGGGGTGCCGGTCTTCTGCATCGGGGGGATCACGGCGCGGACGGTGCGGCCGGAGATGGGGCGGGTGGCGGTCTGTCAGGCGGTGACGGCGGCGGCGGATCCGGAGGCGGCGGCGCGGGCGCTGCGGCGGCGGCTCATTTCGGGAAGATGATTTCGGGGCCCTTCTGGCGCTGGCGGCTTTCGCGGAGCGCCTTGTACTGGGGCGAGGTGAACCAGTCGCGCATGAGGGCGAGCTTGCGGCGCTGGGCGTCGTCGAGCTTGACGAACATGACGCCGGCGTGGAACTCGCCTTTCTTGCGGGCGTTCTCGTAGCACCAGCGGACCACGGCGACGGCTTCGACGACGTCCTTGTAGCGTTCCATCTGGATGCGGACGCGGACTTTGGTGCCGGGGCGGACGCGGCGGTCGAGGAGGAGGCGGGCGCCGCCTTCGGAAAGGTCGAGGGCGCCGCGGGCGAGGTTGTTCTTGCCCCATCCGAGGGAGGCGAGGAGTCCTTCGCGGTAGAGGGTGATGCTGGAGTCGTCGATTTCGAAGCGGGGGTGGCGCCGGCGGCGGTCGGCGGAGCCGGGGCCGGCGGAGGCGCGGTTGACTTCCTGGAACTCCTTGAACCAGTCGGGCGGTTCGGGGGTTTTCGGCGCGGTCATGCGGATCGCTCCCCGGGTTCGCCGCAATTATAGCGCACGCCGGGCATCCGGTCGCGTCACTTCGGGAAGATGATTTCGGGTCCTTTCGACCGCAGGCGCGTTTCGCGGAGCGCCTTGTACTGGGGCGAGGTGAACCAGTCGCGCATGAGGGCGACTTTTTTCTGCTGGGCGGGATCGAGGTTGACGAACATGACGCCGGCGTGGAAGTCGTCCTTGCGGCGGGCGCTCTGGTAGCACCAGCGGACGACGCCGGCGGCCTCGACGGCGTCCTTGTAGCGTTCCATTTCGATGCGGACGCGGACTTTGGTGCCGGGGGCGACGCGGCGGTGGAGGAGGAGGCGGGCGCCGCCTTCGGCCAGGTCCACGGCGCAGCGGGCGAGGTTCCGGCGGCCCCAGCGCAGGAGGCCCAGGAGCCCGGCGGTCTGGAGGGTTCCGGAGGCCTCATCGATTTCGAACCGGGGGAAGCGGCGGCGGTCTTCGGGCCGCCGGGCGGAGGTCGTCGAACGATTCAGGTTTTGGAACTCCTGGAACCATTCCGGCGTCCCGCCGTCCCGAGACGTGTTCATGCCCATCCTCCCCGGTTCGCCCGCATTACGGTACCGTGCCGGCGACGCGGGGTCAAGGGGGAAATCGGGAAAAAGTGACTGGCCGCGCCGTCCCGCGGGCGCTGGTTGGGCCGCCAGGATTCGAACCTGGACACAGGGATCCAAAATCCCTCGTGCTACCGTTACACTACGGCCCAAAACCGCTTAAAATGGCACTTTACTTTTTCTGGACTAGTTTGTACTAATTTGGGGAGGCTCCGGGCGGGAAGGGAGGTGAGTCGGGTCATGACGGCGCCGCCGCAAATCACGAGAGTCAGGCTACAGAAGTGCCGCTATCTGGTCAAGCGGGGCGCGGTGTGGTATCTCGAGCGCTTCGAGAACGGCCGCCAGAGCCGCCGATCCCTGGGGACCGGGGACCTTCAGGAGGCGACCCGCCGGGCGGCCGCCCTGGGCGACTCCCCGCCCGCCCCCCGGACCCCCGCCGCCCCCGTTCTGACCCTGCAGCAGGCCATGGAAGAGTACGAAGCCTGGTATCGGCGGAATCGGCGCCCTCGAGAAGCGCGTCCGGTGATGGCCGTTCTTTCGGGGTTCCGGGACCAGCTGGGCGAATCCTTCGAGGTCAAAGCCCTCACGCGGGAGCAGGTTCAACGATGGGTGGACGGCCGCAGCGACGGGCGCTCCCCCGTCACGGTCCGGCGCGACTTCGCCCGTCTGCGCGCCTTTCTCTACTGGCTGGCGCGGCGCAAGGACGCGGTGGATTCGCGCGTCTGCCGGGGCATCGATCTTCCCCGGGACGAAGGGGTCACGCGCGAGGCGCCGTCGACCGAGAAGGTGCGGGCCGTGCTCGCCCGGCTTCAGGAGCATCCGTGGCTGGGGGACTACGGCACGGTTCTGGCCGAAACCGGCATGCGACCGAGCGAGCTTCTGGGACTGCGGGGGATCGACGTGCGGGGACGCCTCTGTTCCATCGTCCCTTGGGAAGGGCGTCCGCTCAAGAGCAAGTGGTCCAAGCGGGTCATCGAGCTCAACGAAGCGGCGGCGGAGATCCTGAACCGGCGGAAGGAAGCGATGGCGGACAAGACGCGGCCGATTTTCGGGAATCGCGTGGGGGAGGTGTATTCGGAAAACAGCGTCTATCGCCTGATGTGCGACCTTCTGGCGGGGCGCCGCCGGGCGCGGGTGCCGGAGCCTCTCCGGATGACGCTTTACGATTTCCGCCATTTTTTCTGCTCGGAGCATGCCGCTCCGGGACCGCGGCACATGGCGATCGAAAGTCTGGCCGCCTACATCGGACACAGCCCGGCGAGCACCCAGACGCTGCTGCGATGGTACACGGATCAAAACGCTCTGCGGCGCGGCGCTCCGCCGCCCCTGGTCGCCCCTCCGCCGGCGGGAGCGGCCCCGTAAGAAGGACGCGTCCGCCGAACCGCTCACGTTTCCAGGCGCGCCAGGAGGATGAGCGGATGAACGCCGGTCCCCTTGCAAGACGGAGATATTCGGTGGCCCCAGAAATGGGGAGCACCCCATCACGACGCGCTCGTCGGCCGAGAGCGCCGCGGCGTTGACCGAAAGGTCCCCCGTAAGCGTGTTATTGCCCGTCGTCTCGGATCTTATAGCGCACCCGATTTCCTCGGAGACTGAAGCAAGGAAGGGATGCGCGGGATGCGTCCCGGACGGCCGCCGGCCGGAAGGAGGCGGCATCGCAAGAAGATCGCTTTCGCCGAACCGCCCGCGCTTCCAGGCCGAGGCGGGCCGCCTCTGGGCCCACTCGGAGACCGACAGCTGGGGCGGGCCGGGGGAACGGCCGCGCGGAGGATTCCGTTGGGATCGCCGGGGTCGCGGGCGACTTGGCGATGGAGTTCGCCGCGGACGAGGGTGTCGTCCCATTTGCCCTGGCCGGCGAAACGTTGGAGGGCTTGGCGGGGCTGGGGGTGGGCGAGGGCGATGAGCTCGACACTCTTGCGCGGCAGGTCGCTGACAAGGCCCTCCAGGTACATCCGGGAGAGCCGCGCCTGTTCCTTGCGGTAGAAGAAGGGCGCGAAGGAACGCGCGAAACGGTCGAGCCGCTCTCGCAGTTTCTGGACGTCGGCGGCCCTGACCCAGGTGGTCTTGGAGAGCTCCTGGGGAACGGCGGGAATGCGCAAACCCATAAAAGTCCCCTCTCTCGGTCTCCAGGGGCTTGACCAGCAAGCTGGCGCGGAAACTTTAGAGAAAAAGCGGGACAGTCGAATAAGGCGAGTACCGTACACTTGGAACAGGGAAGGAAACGACGGCATGCGCAAGGGGGTGGCCTGGTGAGGTACGGAAACTGGGGAGGGGCGTCGCGCTGGAACAGTTCGGGGATGGAAGGCTTTCGACGCGGAGGGGAGGAGTGAGGTGAGACCCGTGCGGGGCGCCGGGGTGGGGATGCTGGTTGTTGGCTTGGCTCTTTCGCCGGCGTGGGGGCAGGTGGAAGGGGGAGGGGCCCACGGTCCGCAGAGTGGCCGGGCCGAGGACCTTGTGCGGCGTCTCGGGTCTTCGACGCCGGGGGAGCGGGAGGAGGCGGTGAGGAGCCTCCTGGAGATGGGGGAGGCGGCCCGGGCGGCGGTGGAGAAGGCGACGAAGTCGGAGGACCTCGAGGTCCGGACGAGGGCGGAGGAGATTCTCCGGCGGTGGCGGGTGCGGAAGGAGGCGCCGGAGGGGCTGCTGAAGGGGCGGGGATGGCTGGAGGATCTTCTGGTGAGGGGGGAAGGCTACGAGGCATGGAGGCGACTGGAGGAGGACGGGGGAGGGGTGGATAGCGCGGGATGGGTTTTTGTGATGAGGGAGGCTTTTCGGAGCCTTGCGGCGGGTGGCAAGGCGGTGTCCTCTCAGGATAAGGTAAAGCTGATAGAAGGGGTCAAAAAGAAAGGCTTGGGAGTTCTTGCCCCCGAAATCGCGAAACTCCTGAAGGACGGGGATTCCGAGGTTCGTTGGTGTGCGGTCCACGTCCTGGGCTGGCTGGGGGCCAAGGAGTTCGGCCCCGAGATTGCGAAACTCCTGAAGGACGGGGATTCCAAGGTTCGTTGGTGTGCGGTCAACGTCCTGGGCTGGCTGGGGGCCAAGGAGTTCGGCCCCGAGATTGCGAAACTCCTGAAGGACGAGGACTCCGAGGTGCGGGAGCGGGCGGCCCTTGCCCTCGGGGTGCTTGGGAGCAGAGATCTCGCTCCCTGGATCGCGGGATTCCTGAAGGATGGGGACTCCGGGGTGCGGGGGAGTGCGGCCGAGGCTCTGGCGCAGCTTGGGGCCAAGGAGTTCGCCCCGGAGATCGCGAAACTCCTGAAGGACGAGGACTCCAAGGTGCGGAGGGATGTGGTCGGGGCCCTGGGGAAGCTCGGGGCGAAGGAATTCGCCCCTCTGATCGTGGAACTCCTGAAGGACGAGAGCGTCTTCCTACGGTGGGGGGCTGCCGAGGCTCTCGGGAAGTTGGGGGCCAAGGAGGTCGCACCTGAGATCGCGAAACTGCTGAAAGACAGCGACGACGAGGTGCGGATGCATGCCATCCTGATTCTCGGAAAGCTTGGGGTCAAGGAGTTCTCTCCCGATATTGCGAAACTTCTAAAGGACGGGGACTCCGAGGTAGGGGGGGCTGCGGCCGAGGCTCTCGGGCAGCTTGGAGCCAGGGAGTTCGCTTCCGAGATCGCGAAACTCCTGAAGGACAGCGACAACATGGTGCGGGTGCGTGCG
>DATLZA010000019.1 GCA_035574235.1 Planctomycetota bacterium
CCGGCCCTGGCCCAGGAGAACGATCCCGACCGCCACAAGAGCGCCACCGCCGTCTTCCACGAGGGATATCGCGCCGAGACGGGCCCCAAGCCCAACCTCGCCGTCGCCATCGCCAAGTACAAGAAGGCGGCGGAGAAGGCCAAGCAGGAGAAGAACGGCGAAATCGGGGCGCAGGCCCTGGTCCGCCTGGCCGGCTGCTACGAGAAACAGGACCCCGAGGGCATCGCGGAAGCCAAGGCCGCCTACGAAGACGTCGCTTCATCGTTCGGGGACGTCAAGCCTTGGGCGGACCTGGCGCGTGAACGCGCTTCCTACAAGGGCGTGGATGTGTGGCTGCGCCGGCTGCATGCGGCCCTGGACCCCTGGCGGGTGTCCGCCGACCGGAGCCCGCTCTCGCCGCTCCTGGTCGAGAAGAAGGCGGCCGCGTGGGAAAAGATCAAGGCGCTCGACACGGAGGCGGTCCCGGGCCTTCTCTGGGGCCTGGGCCATCCGGATGAAGTCATCCGGACGTTCGCGGGCGAGTGCCTGGCCGAGGTCGTCGACGAGGCGGGCCTGACCGCGGTCATCGCCAAGCTCAACGACCCGGATCCGAACGCCCGCGCCGGCGCTTCCTCCGCCTTCCAGAAGATCTTCCGCAAGTGGAACAACGCGCGGGATCTCGAACGCCGCGCCGGAGAGCTCGAGCGGGACCTCGAAATCCCTCTTCAGGCCGACAGCCGCGCCTCCGCGCACCACGCCAAACTCCGCGAGGAGGCCTCCAAGCTCCGCAAGGCCGCCGAGGAGATCCGCCGGCACATTCCCGCCGGCCTCGCCACGGCGGACATCCAGGGGGCGCTCGAGAAGATTATCGCCGACGAGAACGCCGACCCGCAGGCCCGGCGCGAAGCCGCCCAGGCGGCATCCTGGATCGGAAACATCTCCGGATCGCTCGTGGACGCCCTCCTCAAGGGAATCGAGAGCAAGGACCGCAACGTCCGCGAGGCCTGCGTCCGGGCCGCCGGAGCGGTCGACACCTCGGTCGGGGCGGACAAGCACCGGCTGGCCGACGCCCTGATCCGTGCGGTCCAGTACGAGCCGGCGCGCGACCCGAACCCCTCGGAGGCCGACTGGCCCAACGACGAAGCCGTCCGCCAGGCGGCCGCGGAGGCCCTCGAGCGCATCGGCCTGATCAAGTCCCTGCCGGCCCTCATCGAGGCGCTCGACGATAACGACGCCCGGGTGCGTCATGCCGCGTTCCGCGCCCTTCGCCGGATCACGGACCGGGACCTCGAGTACGAAAAGGACGACAAAGGCCTGCCCCGCACCTACGAGCCCGACAAGCCCCTCCAGGAGCGCCGCAAGGCGCAGGCCAAGTGGAAGGAATGGTGGGAGCAGACGGGCGGCGTGCCGGTTCTCGTGGAGCGGTTCTGGGCCTTCCAGGCGCAGTGGAAAGACGTCAACGCGGCGCGCCTGTTCGATCCGGAGACGTATCTGCGGGAGGTGGAGTCGCGCCTCTGGTCGGCGCTGGATCCCAAGGCGACCGAGGAGCGCGCCAAACGCGTCGTGGAAGACTTCCAGCGCCGCAAGGAGGTCTTCGTCCAGGACGCCGTCGATCTCGGGGCGGAGGCGCTGGACCGCCTGATCCCTTTCCTCGGCGGCAAGACGGAGCGCGACCCGGCCAAGCCGAGCGGCGCCGTTCGCGCCTTCGTGGCGCAGTCCTGCGCGCGGATCGTCGAAAAGCATTCGCCGCCCCAGGGCAACGACAAGCTGCGGGACAAGCTCATCCAGGGCGAAGACGGCGCCCAGAAGGCCGGCGCCGCGCTGGCCCTGGGATTTCTCCCGCGCACGCTCGCCCAGGCCGCCGACCGCCAGGCGCTTCAGGCTCAGGGGCTTTCCGCCACCGAACCCGAGGTGCGCGAGGCCGCCGCCTGGGCGCTCTCGAAGGTGGGGGAAGAGTCCGCCGCCGCGGATCTGACCCGGGTGGCCGTTTCCGACGCCGACCCGAACGTCCAGGCGGCCGCCCTGCGGGCGCTCTTCGCCCTGAAGCCTAAGAATCCGGACACGATCCAGGCGCTCGGCGCCATGGTGGCCGACGAGCCCGACGCGCCCGGCGGTCCGAGCAAGAAGGCGCGGGACAAGAACATCCGCGCGCTGGCCGTGGAGGCTCTCGGCGCGATCGCCGATCCCTCCGCCACGCCTTTCCTGTTGCGGGCGCGCCGCGACGAGATGCGGGCCGTGCGGGAGGCCGCCACGGTCGCCCTCCGCAAGGTCCACCAGACCGATCCCAAGGTCGCTTCCGAGGAGTGCCTGAAAGCGCTCCGCGACGAACGGCGCAAGACCGACGACCGGATCGGCGCCGCGCTGGCCCTGGGCGACATGGCGGAGCCGGCGTACGCCAAAGCTCTCAGCGAGCGCCTGGTGGACCTTAATCCGCCGCGCGTCCTGCGGGATCCGGATCCGGGCGTTCGGATGGCCCTTTGCCGGGCGATCGGAGCGATGGGCGAGAAGGCCAAGCTCCGCAGCGTCGTGGAGCGCCTGATCCAGTCGATGGGCGACGAGAGCGGCCGCGAGACGCAGGATGTCCGCAACGCCGCCTATGAAGCGCTCAAAGAGGTGACCGGGATCAACCCGGACGCCGAAGGCAGCCCCGACGCGGCCAGGAAGTTCCGCGCCTCCGACGAGAAAACCAACCGCGCGGCGGCCGTGCGCGCGTGGGTGCAGTGGTTCGAGGCGGAAAAAGGCAACCTGCGGGACGCCGAATAGCCGCCCCGGAACGGCGCTCCGGCGGGGGCTTGAAAACGGCCGCCGGAAGGGGGATAATTCGCGGTGGATCCCCTATGGACGACAACGGCAGTGCAGGCCCCCCAGCGGCCTCCGACCATCCCCTCTCCTCGAGCGTTCTGGTGCTCAACCGGAACTACGCCGCGATCCGCGTGGTGTCCGCCCGGCGGGCGTTCATCCTGGTGTACAAGAATTTTGCCGAGGTCATCGACGCTCACGCCGACGAGTTCGACGCCTTCGACTTCTCCGGCTGGATCCTGCACTCCCGCGTGCATGAAGAGAGCCCGGCGGCGTTCGACCGGTTCGTGCGGACCCCGCGGGCCGCGATCCTGGTCCCGCGGGTCATCCGCCTGGTCGGCTACGACAAGATTCCCAAGCGGGAGGTGAAGTTCAGCCGGCGCAATATCCTCGCGCGGGACGAGCACCGCTGTCAGTACTGCGGCAAGCGGTTCCCCGCCTCGCAGCTTTCGATCGATCACGTGGTCCCCAAATCGCGGGGCGGGAAGTCCACCTGGACGAACGTGGTGGCCGCCTGCAACCCGTGCAATACCCTGAAGGGAGGTCGGATGCCGTGGGAAGCCTCCATGAAGCTCCGCAAGGCCCCCACGGTTCCCAAGAAAAACCCCGTCCTCATCGACAAGGTACGCTCTCAGGAATACGGTCTGTGGAGGCATTTCCTGGGCGACGGGGAGCTGGCGCTGGACGCGTGAAGCGGCGGCTCCTTCTGGCCGCGGGGCCGGCGGCCTGTCTCGGAGGCTGTACGGCGCTGGGTCAGACCCTGGGAGCGGTGGGCCAGATTGTCGACCTGGCGATCGCCCTGGCCCTGGCGGCGGCGCCGTTCGCCCTCAGCTACTATCTCTGGCGGCGGTCTCAGGACGACTGAATCTTCAGAACCGTCCTGGACCCGCCGGCGGTCGATCCGTAATATGGACTTTCAGCGATGAGCCTGTTGGACGTCGAGTATCCCCTGGTTCTTACCCCACGAACGATCGCCGGTTTGAACGGCCGCCTTGAACCGAGCGGACGGGAAACCCTCCTTGCCTTGACGCGCGAAGCCATTGCGAAGTGCTTTGTCCCCTTTGCCCGGTTCCGAGGACGGGACAGTTCTCAAGCTCTGCAGCGGGCCATCGAGATGTACTCTCCCTACCGAATCCTTCTCTTGCGGATGCTATTGAAGATTTTCGGACCCCAAGGCCTGAACGAGGTCTGCAGGCGCCTCCAGGATTATGTAGGGTCCCTTCAGTCTCAGGATTGGACCCGCATCGGGGCCGATTCGCGCCGGGTCCGCGCTTTGTTCGGGTCCTATTTTAAAACCGTGTCGCGGTTCCTGGCAGACTGGCGGAGAATAAGCGCTTGGCCCGACACAAGTCCGGCCTTCATCCGCCTCGTGGATAGTCTCTGGGTAGGATCGACGGCGCTCGACTTCTGCCTCACCGCACTCGTCTTGGCCGTTGAGGGCGAAATCGCTCTTCAAAAGTCTTCGCTCCGAGCTCTCATGGAAAGAGCGCGTTGGGCCGTACGACAGGTTTCCAAGGACATCGAAGCTCTGTGTCGCCGGCCCTCCCGGTTGGATGAGTATTTCTATCAGATTCTTCTCGAGCAGGGGCTGGTTCTGCCTTTCAGCGGCGCCGAGGATACCGGCAAACTCTCGGAGGATTTTGAACCCATTGCCGTTCGCGGCGAGCCTGTTTCTCGAACCCTCCTGCGCGATCGTCGATAATGGGCGCCTTCTTTCTGGATTCAAGTGCCTGCGTGAAGCGCTATGTCTTGGAAGCCGGAACGGAGCAAGTTCGCTCCCTTTTTCAAGATGAGGATCATGATCTTTTTTTGTGCCGGCTCGCCGGACCCGAAATCGTCAGCGCATTGACGCGTCGTCGCCGGGAGAAGGATCTCGACGAGAACGCCTATACCATCGCGCTCGAGGCTTTCCATCGCCATCTTCAAAATGACCTCATCGTCATCGAGGTAACGAAAGGCGTTCTGTCGCTCGCCATGGACATGGCCCGCCGGTATGCGATTCGCGGCGCCGATGCGGTTCACTTGGCGGCCGCCTGTGAGGTGCGCAAGATACGAGAACAGCTGGGGCTTTCGACGCTGGTCTTCGTGTGCTCCGATGAAACGCTCAACAGGGCCGCGCAACAGGAGGGTTTCGAGCTTCTGAATCCTGAAGGGGCGGAACCCCTCCGTTGAACACGGATCAAGGTTTCCTCGCTCTCCTCCGCTCCAGCACCCTCTCCACCCGCTCGAACGGCACCCCCGAGGCGAACAGCAGCAGGAGATAGAAGTACAGGAGATCCGCCGCCTCCTCCGCAATCCGGTCCTTGCGCCGGCCGCGGGAGGCCATCAGAAGCTCGCACGCCTCCTCCAGAAGCTTCGCCCGAAGCTTGGCGGGATCCGCCAGGAGCGCGTTCGTGTAGGAGTCTTTCCGGGGCTTCCTCCGGCGGTCCTCGAACACGCGCCAGAGCTCGTCCAGGATGCCCCGCGCCCGCCAGGGCTTGCGCGCGAAGCACGTGGGGGTCCCCCGGTGACAGGCCGGCCCCTCCTGGATCACGCGGGCCAGAATCGTGTCCCGGTCGCAATCGTAGTGGAGGCTCACCACCTTCTGGACGTGCCCGGACTCCTCGCCCTTCTTCCAGAGGCGCCGGCGCGACCGGCTCCAGTAGTGCATGTAGCCCGTCCGCCGCGTCCGGCGCAGCGCCTCCGCGTCGGCATAGGCCAGCATGAGGACGTCGTTCGTCCGCACGTCCTGGGCGATGACGGGAATGAGCTTCATCGAAGAAGAAGTCCTTTCCGCCGAAGAAAATCCTTCACCGCCGCAACCGTCGTCGTTCCGTAGTGAAAGATGGACGCCGCCAGCGCCGCGTCCGCCTTCCCCCGGGTCAGGACGTCGTAGATGTGCTCCGCCGAACCGCATCCTCCCGAGGCGATGACCGGAACCGGAACCGCTTCCGCCACGGCCGCCGTGACCTCGACATCGTACCCCGCGGTCGTGCCGTCCGCGTCGATGCTGGTCAGGAGAATCTCCCCCGCGCCCAAATCCGCCGCCCGGCGCGCCCACGCCACGGTGTCCAGCCCCGCCGGACGCGACCCGGCATGCGTATACACCCGGTGCCCCCCGGCCTCCCGACGCGTGTCGATCGCCACGACCACGCACTGGGAGCCGAAATCGCGCGCCGCCCGCCGGATAAGATCCGGATCCTGAACCGCGGCCGTGTTGATCGAAACCTTGTCCGCTCCGGCGCGCAGCGTCTCCTTGACGTCCTCGTAGGATCGGATGCCGCCGCCGATCGTGAGCGGGATGAAGAGACGCTCCGCCGTCCGGCGCGCGGTCTCCAGGATCGTGCGCCGCGCCTCCACCGTGGCGCCGATGTCCAGGAAGACGACCTCGTCGGCTCCCTCGCGCTCGTACCGCTCCGCCAGCTCCGCGGGGTCCCCCACGTCCGCGAGATTCTGAAAACGGACGCCCTTGACGACGCGCCCCCCTCGGACGTCCAGACACGGAATGATCCGTTTGGTCAGCATCAGCGCTTCCAGCGGACCTTGCCTTTCGTCGAACGGAGCTCCGCCGCCGGCCGGGTGGCCTGATGAAGCGCCATCCCCAGCGCCTTGAAGGCGGCCTCATTGACGTGGTGGAAATTCCTCCCCCGATGGACCAGGACATGCAGCGTCAGCCGCGCCTCCATCGCGAAGCTCCGCAGAAAGTGCTCCAACATCTCGTCGGGAAGCGGCGCCTCGCAGAAGGGCCGGTCCACCAGATCCACCGCCACCGTCACGAGCGCGTCGTCCATCGGCACCGTGGCGCAGCCGACCCGTTCCACCGGGCGGCCCGCCAGGGCCTCCCGCAGCGCCTTCCCCATCGTGATCGCCACGTCTTCGATCACGTGGTGGCCGAAGTCCCCGGACGCCCGGATCTCGAGGGCGAACTTGCCGAACCGGGCCACGGACTCCAGCATGTGCCGCAGCCAGCGGTCCGGCACGTCCAGGCGGTACCGGCACGGGCCGTCCAGACCGATCCGGACGGCGATATCGGTTTCCCGGGTCTTGCGGGCGACGCGTCGGGTTCTCATCGGGCCACGGCCTTCGCCTGGACGAAATCGATCCGGTTCGAGTAGAGCGCCGAGCCGATGACCAGCCCGTAGGCGCCCAGGCTCTTGAAACGGGCGACCTCCTCGAGCGTGGTCACACCCCCGGAGAAAATCACGGGCTTCGGGGAGGCCTCGAGGACGGCTTTGACGGGATCCCACTGGACCCCCTGACCCTTCCCCTCGACGGCCACGTTCGTGTAGAGGAAGGCGGCAATGGGGAGGTCTCCCGCCTGCCGCAGAAAATCGACCACGTCCACGCCCGCCTTCTCCTGCCAGCCGCCGACGACGATCTCCCGGCCGACCGCGTCCACCGCCACGACGATCCGCTCCGGATACGCCTCCGCGGCGCCGACCAGCCAGTTCCAGTCCTTGATCGCGCGGGTTCCCACGACGACCCGGTCGATCGAGGCGCCCGTGTCCCCCAGCTCCGCCTCCAGAAGCAGCCGGAGCGTCGCCGCGTCCCGCACGCCGCCGCCCCACTGGAGCCGCGCTTTGTGGCGGGCGACCTTCGGGAGAATCGACAGCAGCGCCAGATGATTCGGCATCCCCTCCCCGAGCGCCGCATTCAAGTCCACCACGTGGAGCCACTCCGCCCCGGCGGAAAGCCATCGGTCCGCCACGATCGCGGGCGTCCCGTAGACCTTCTCCTCCCGCCGGTGCTGGGCGGCCTCGAGCTTGACGACGTTCCCGTTCATGAGGTCCATCGCGGGGAAGATGATCATGCGCGTTCTCCGGCGAAACGCACGAAGCGATCGATGAGTTCCAGGCCCGCCCGGCTCGACTTCTCCGGATGGAATTGTACCGCCCAGACGTTCGCCCGCGCCGCCGCCGCGGCGAACCGGCCGCCGTAGTCGGCCGTGGCCACGCACGGTTCCGAACACTCCGACGGGGCGTACGAGTGGACGAAATAGAAGGCCGCGCCGGCCGGCGTTCCCTCGAAGGGACCCGTTCCGCGATGATCGACCGTGTTCCATCCGATGTGCGGCAGTCGCGCATGACGCAGGCGCCGCACCCGCCCGGGAAAGAATCCGAGCCCTTCCCCTTCGCCCTCCTCGCTCGACTCGTACAGGATCTGCATGCCGATGCAGACGGCGAAGGCCGGCAGGCCTTCCTCGAGCCGCGCGCGAAGCTCCGCCCGGAACGGCGCGACCTGGGCGGCCACTTTGCCGAAGGCGCCCACCCCGGGCAGGAGAAGAACGCGGGCCTTGAGAATGCGATCGGGATCGGTCTCCACCGAGACCGAGGCGCCGGCCCGCTCGAAGGCCTTCTTCAGGCTGTGGATGTTCCCCACGCCGTAGTCCAGAAGCGTCACCGGGAGCATGAGACCTTCCATTCCGCCAGGGCCGCCACCAGCCGGTCCGTATGCTCCGGCCGGCCTACGGTCACCCGCAGATGATTCTCCAGTCCCTTGAAGTCGCCCATGTCGCGCGTGACGATCCCCCGCGCCCGCAGGAACGCGCGGGCGGAGGCCGAGGGGGTCCCGAGATCCACGATCATGAAGTTCGCGTCCGTGGGCTCCGGGCGGAATCCCAGATCCCGCAGCCGTTCGGCCAGGCGCACGCGCTCCCGGCGCACCGTTTCCACGGTCTCCCTCATGAAGCTCTTGTCGGCCAGAGCCTCCAGCGCGATCGCCTCGCTCAGCGCCGAAAGCGTCAGCGGGGTCTTGGCGCAGTAGAGTTTCTCCATGAGCCGGCGGTTCGCCAGCCCGTAGCCCACGCGAAGCGCCGCCAGCCCGTGGCTCTTCGAAAACGTGCGGGACACCACGACGTTCTCGAACTCCCGCACCCGACGGGCGAAGTCCTGCCCGCAGAAGTCCGCGTACGCCTCGTCCAGAAGAACGATCCCCGGGGACCCCTCGATCAACCGCTCCAGGTCGTCGGCCGGCACGGCGTTCCCGGTCGGGTTGTTCGGCGAGGCCACGAAGACGATTTTCGCGCGGACCTGAAGCAGGGCGTCCACGTCGAGCGTCCAGCCGGGCCGCCGGAGAGGAACCTCGACCACCCGCGCCAGGTGGAGCTTCCCGAAGAACGAATACATCACGAAGCTCGGCGACGCGCACGCCACGACGTCCCCCGGGTTGACGAACGTCTTGCACAGGACGTCCAGGACCTCGTCCGACCCGTCCCCCACGAGAACCTCGTCGGGCGACAGGCCGTGCTCGCGCGCCAGAGCCGCCCGAAGCTCGTCCGAGAGGCACGTCGGATACTGGTTGAAGTCGATCGTCGCCGCCCGGCGCACGCCGCGGTCGATCGCGGGGTTGCGCCCGATCAGGTTCGTATTGGCGTCCAGGCGCAATACCCCCGGCTCGGGCCCCGGGTACGTCGGCGGCTGGGTCCCCGCCACGGACCGGCGCAGGAGGTGCTCAAGGTCCAAGGCGCACCTCGATGGACCGGAGATGGGCCGTCAGGCCCTCGACCCGCGCCAGGGTCGTCGCCGTCGGGGCCACCTGTTCGAGGCCCTCGCGCGAGAGCATCTGGTACGAGATCGTCTTGAGGAAGCTGTTGGCGCTCAGGCCCCCGCGGCGGCAGGCTTCGCCGTACGTGGGGAGGATCGCGTTCGGACCCACTCCGTAGTCTCCGACCGCCACGGGGGAGTACTCGCCCAGAAAGACCGATCCCGCGCTGCGGATGCGCTTGAGGGCCTCGACCGGCCGGCGCGTGGAGATCGTCAGGTGCTCCGCCCCGAACGCGTTGGCGAAGGCCACCGCCTCGTCGAACGACGCGGCCACCAGAAGCGCTCCCTGGGACGTCATCGCCCGGCGGATGATCTCGGCGCGTTCCAGGACGCGGACCTGCTCCTCAAGCTCCCGCGCCACGGCCTCGGCCTGCTCGCGGGACGTCGTCACGAGCACGCAGCAGGCGTCCGGGGAGTGCTCCGCCTGACCCGCCAGTTCCGCCGCGATGAAGCGCGGCGACGTCGTTCCGTCGGAGAGAACCAGAAGCTCCGTCGGTCCCGCCAGGAAATCGATGGCCGTCTCCTCCTGGACGAGCTTCTTGGCGGCGGTGACGTAGGCGTTCCCGGGGCCCGCCAGGACTTCGCAGCGCGGCACCGTTTCCGTCCCGTACGCCATCGCGAAGATCGCCTGGGCGCCGCCGACCTTGAAAACGCGGGAGACGCCCGAGACGCGCGCCGCAAACAGGACCGCGTCCGGCAGGGTTCCCTCGCGCGTGGGCGGGGTGGAGAGCACGATCTCGCGGACGCCCGCGACCTGCGCCGGCGCGGCGGCCATGACGACGCTCGAGGGGTAGACCGCCAGCCCGCCCGGCACGTACAGCCCCGCGCGCTCGAAGGGAACCACGAGCTTGCCGAGCAGGACGCCCTTGAGGGGCTGGAACTCGAACGGCCGGGCCAGGTCCTGCTTGTGATAGCGCACGACGCTGTCGTACATCGACCGGACGGCGGCCTGGACGTTCTGCGGCAGCGCCCGCTCCGCGCGGGCCCATTCGTCGGGTCCCACTTCGAGCCGCTCGAGATCGGGACCGTCGAACTTCCGCGTCAGCGCCCGGAGCGCCGCGTCCCCCTCCCGGCGGACCCGTTCGCGGATGGCCTCGACGCTTTCCCGGACGGCGCCTTCGATCGCGCCGCGGCGGGAGAGATACCGCCGGCGGATCTCCGGCGTCAGGGGAGAAACGGGAATCACGGCACCATCCTCTCGATGGGGAGGACGAGGATCCCGCTGGCCCCGGCCTTCTTCAGGCGCGGAACGAGGGAGGTGATCGCGTCCTCGTCCACCACCGCGTGGACCGCCACGGTCGAGCGGTCGGCGGTGTCGAGCACGGTGGGCGCCTTAAGGCCCGGGATGAGGCGCACGACCTCCTCGAGCCGCGCGCGCTCGACGTTGGCCATGAGGTAACGTTTCCGGAGGGCGTTCTCCACGCTGTCGAAGGCGTGCGCCAGGTCCTCCGCCTCCTGGCGGACGGTACCCTGGACGGAAGGACCGGCGATGAAGACCGCCCACGACTCCAGGATCACGTCCAGAAGCTTCAGGTGATTCTGTTTGAGGGTGGAGCCCGTCTGGGTGAGGTCCGTGATGAGATCGGCCACGCCGATCGAGGGCGCGATTTCCGTGGCCCCCGAGACGGGGACGATCGCCACCGTCTTGCGGAGCCGTTCGAAGTAGCGCCGCGTGAGGTTCGGAAACGCCGTCGCGACCCGCGCCCCCGGCGGAATCGCCTCCACGGACGAGAGGGCCGACGTATCGGGCGCGGCGACGACGAGCCGGCAATTCCCGTACTTGAGGTCGAGGAGCCGTTCCACGCGACAGCCCGTTTCCTCCACGAGATCGAGCCCCGTGATTCCCACATCCGCGGCGCCCACTTCGACGAACTCCGGGATATCCTGGGCGCGCGCGAAGAGGACCTGGTAGCGGCCGCCGTTGACGGTGGCGATGAGGGTGCGGTCCGCCTGTCGGGGGACCCGCAGCCCCACGGCCCGGAGAAGCTCGATGGTCTCCTCCATGAGGCGGCCCTTGTTCGGGACGGCGATTTTCAGCGGCATGGGTGTCGTTCCTGCCCCCGCGGCCCGGAGGACGGGGAAGGCCTCGTCGTCCGTTTCTTCCCCGTGCGAGGCGCGGAAAATATATCAAAGCGCTTGACAGGGAGGAAGGGAAAACCTATATATACTCCCGCCTGGTGACCCGATTCCCAGGGGGCAACACCCGTTCCCATTCCGACCACGGTCGTTAAGCCCCTGGGGCCGATGATACTGCCGGGAATAACATCGGCGGGAAAGTAGGTCGTTGCCAGGCTTTTTTTATTTTAAATCCGCCTATGGCCGCGCGAGGGGAGCTTCGTCCCGGTCGTCCGAGATTTCGGGAGGACCGGGACGCGTGGCCTCCGTGGGGGCCGGACGCGTCTCCGCGGGCTGAGTCGCTTCCGGCGGCGCCGGCGTAAGACCGGGAGCGGCCTGGATGGCCACGCCGCTCGTTTCGTCGAAGGCCGAGGGCCCCAGCGGCGCCGACGCCGGATGGCGCAGCGAAAGATACGAGAGCGTTCCGAGGGTGGCGAAAAGCGACAGAGGGAGCGTCAAGCCGAATCCGAACGTCACGCCCCGATAGAGCGCGAAGAGAACTCCGAATCCCGCCCACGCCTCCGCGACGGCGGCGCCGCCCTCCTGATCGGGGTCTCCGAACACGATTTCCGGAAGCTCCAGGGCCAGACGCGCCAGACCGAGGCAGACCGTCGCGATCACCCCGAAGGCGACCGTGACGATCAGCCAGTGCAGAACCACGCGGCCCCACTGGCGGCGCATATGAGTCCAGGCCGCCTGGACCGACCCCGCCAGTCCCCTTCCCTCCACGGCCGCCGCCGCGGGCACGTACATGGAGGCGATCTGGTACACGAACGCCCCGAGCACGGCGACGAAGGCGAAAAACATGGGGACCAGGTAGACCGCCTTGAGCACCGCCGCGGCGGCGCCCGACGAATTCCTCACGAAGCGAAGAAGCCAGAGGACGCCCAGCGCCAGGCCCGAAGGCAGGAGAACCAGGACCGGATACAGGAACGCCGTCCGGAGCTGGCCCCGGGTGTATCCGAAGACCTCGCCGGCGGCGTATTCCCTTCCCTCGATCTGCCGCCGCGTGACGTAGGCCAGCGCGGTCAGCGCGAGCGCCACGCCGAAGATCACCACCCCCGCCGCCCCGACCGCCAGGGCCTGGGCGGCGCCCGGACGCGCGTCCCGGCCGAAGAAGAGAACGCCGCTCAACGCGGTCGCCACGGGCACCGCGAAAGCCGCCGAAAGCGCGAGCTTCCGCGGCTCGAAGGCGAACGATGCCGAGCGCAGAAGGTCCACGGGGGAGAAATATTTCCCCACCATGGGCTCCAGAACGGGCCGCGGGCGCGCCGGAGCTTTGGGCACGGGCCGCGAGGGCTCGCGGGCCGGCGCGGGCTTTTCCGCGACCGGAAGGTCCGTGCTTTCGGGACCGGGGACCGGCGGAGGCGGCGGCTTGCTTCCCGCGGGCTCGGACGCGCGCGCCGGCGCTTCAGGGGGCTTCGGCACCGCCGTCGTGGAGGCCTTGCGTTCCGCCCGAACCGTCGCGCGGGCGGTGGTGGGCCGCGCCGCCTTGGCGGGCGCAGGGGCCGCGGCGTTTGCGGACGTCCGCGACGCCGGATGCGGGCGATCCGCCTTCGGAACGCTTCCCGTGGTGGAGCGCGCGGGATCCCCGCGGCCGGCCGCCGGGGCCGCCGTTTCCGAAGGCCGCCGCGCCGGCTCGTCCCGGAAGTACGGCATCAGCTCCGGAATCTCGTTGGCCGCCCTCCAGGGCTGCCCGAGCTTCTTGACGAGGTCCGTGGGACGGAGCTGGCCGCCCCGCACGAGGAGAAGCACGTCTTCGAGGCGGAGCACCTCGTTGTGTCCGGGCAGCCCCAGCATCCACTCCTTCTTGTCGGACATGGGCGTCAGACCGCGATCATTTCCAGAAGCGCGCGGGCCCGGGACTCGATCTCCTCCCGCGTCACGCGCTGGATTCGCAGCGTCCCGAATTCCTCGACGGCGAACGAGCCCATGACCGAAGCATACACGAGCGCCCGCCGGAGCGACCGGGCTTCGTCGCCGGCCGCCGCCAGGTACCCGAGGAGCCCCCCGGCGAAGGAGTCCCCCGCCCCCGTCGGATCCACGACGCGCTTCGTGGGGTACGCGGGGATCGTAAAGTGGAAATCGCGCGTTGCCAGCGTCGCTCCGTGTTCGCCGCGCTTGAGGATCACGGCGCGCACCCCGAGGTCCAGGAGGCGGGCCACCGCGGAGGCCCCGTTGTGCGCCTCGGCGAGCTGCTTGGCTTCGTCGAAGTTCACGCAGATCGCGCTCACCCGCGGCAGGAGATCCAGAAGCGCGCGGCGTTCCGAGGCGATATAGAAGTCCATCGTGTCGAGCAGCACGAACCGCGGGGAGCGCAGCTGGTCGAGGACCGCGGCCTGCGTCCTCGGGCTGGAATTCCCGAGAAGGACGTAGGGCGTATCCGCGAAGGCGGCGGGGATACGGGGGCGGAAGGACTCGAAGACGTTGAGCTGAACGGAGAGCGTCTGCGCGCGGCTCATGTCCCCTTCGAAGCGGCCGTGCCAGCGGAACGTGCGCCCTTCGGCGATCTCGAGGCCGGCCAGGTCGATCTTCCGGACCTGAAGGGTTTCCAGATGCTCCCGCGGAAAATCCCGGCCCACGATGCCCACCAGACGCACCGGCGCGAAGCACGAGGCCGAAAGCGCGAAATGCGTGGCCGATCCGCCCAGCACCTCGGCGGCCCGGCCGTGCGGCGTCTCGATGGTGTCGAGCGCCACGCTCCCCACGACGAGAACGCTCGTCATAGCATCCTGAGCGCCGCGTCGATCCGCTCCAGGACGCGCCGCCGTCCCAGGACGCTCAGGGTCTCGTGCATGGGCGGGCTCGCTTCGCCGCCGGTCAGGGCCACCCGCAGCGGCTGGGCCACCTGCCCCAGCTTGACCCCGCGCGCTTCCGCCATCGACCGGAGCAGTCCCTCGACGGCCTCCTTGCCGAACGCGTCCATCGCGGAAAGCCGGGCGCGCAGCTCCTCCAAAAGGGCCTTGGCGCCGTCGGTTCGAAGCCATTTGCCGACGGCCTTGGGGTCGTAGTCGATCCGCTCACTGAAGACGAAGCGCGTGAGCGGCACGATCTCGTCCAGCCGCTTGAGGCGTTCCTGCTGCTGTCGGACCGCCTCGCGGAGCGTGTCCGCCGGAACGCCGGACAGATCGTACGCCGCCGCCAGGTACGGCCGGCACAGCTCCACCAGCCGGTCGAGCGGGGACTTCCGGATGTAGTGCCCGTTCATCCACTGGAGCTTGTCCACCAGAAAACGGGCCGGGGTCTTATTGACCCGGTCGAGGGTGAAAAGACGGATCATCTCGTCGAGCGTCATGAGCTCGAGGTCGTTCCCCGGCGACCAGCCGAGAAGCGCGAGGAAATTGAGGATCGCCTCGGGAAGATAGCCGAGCCGCCGGCATTCCTCCACCGTGACGGGAAGCCCGATCGCGCGATATTTGTCGATCTCGCGCTTGGACAGTTTTCCGCCCTGCGGGTCCAGGATGAGCGGCATGTGCCCGAACTCGGGAGGCGTCCACCCGAAGGCCCGGTACAGGGAAATCTGCTTGGGCGTGTTCGGAACGTGCTCGTCTCCCCGGAGGACCCGGGTGATCTTCATGTCGTGGTCGTCCACCACGACCGCGAAGTTGTACGTGGGGAATCCGTTCGACCGGACGATCACGAGATCCGGATCCGCGGACGTGTCGAAGGCCAGCGTGCCGTGGATGAGATCGTTCCAGGCGATCCGCTCGCGGTCGATGCGGAAGTAGAGCGCCCGGCCCTTGTCGGGATCCTCCTTCCAGTACGCCCGGCCCGATTTCTCGAGCTGCGCCGCGCACTCCCGGTACCGGTCGAGACGCAGGCTCTGATAATACGGCCCTTCGTCCCACGCCAGGCCGCACCAGGAGAGCCCGTCGCGGATCGTCTGCAGCGACTCCTCCCGGTTGCGCTGCTGGTCGGTATCCTCGATCCGCAGAACGAAGACGCCCTTCTCGTGCCGGGCGTGGAGGAAGTTGTAGAGCGCCGTCCGGAGGCCTCCGATATGGAGGTCCCCCGTGGGACTCGGAGCGAAGCGGGTGCGCACGGTCATAAGGCCTGGGATTCTACTTCACCTTTGCGCGCCGGGAAAGGGTTTGCGGACTTCCCCCTACCGCGGCGATTTTAAGCCTCCCGGATCCACGCCCAGCGCCCGCAGGCGCTCCAGCAGCGGACGCGCCCGTTCGGGACGGCCCAGCGCCCGGTAGGCCAGCGCCAGCGGATGGAGGATCTCCGGAAGGTCGTGCGTCTCCGCGTCGAGCGCGAGAATCGATTCGTAGAGCTCCGCCGCGGGTCCATATTCCCCCCGGGAGAATTTCCAGTCCGCCAGCATCATCCGCGCCCGAAGCAGGAGAACGAAGAGACGGCGCTCGTACGGCTCCGGCTTCGTGCGGGGGCCCTCCGGGGTCTCGTGCACCTGCTGTCCCCGGGCGCGGCGATACCGGGCCCGAACCTCTTCCGGCGAGAGAGGAAACTCCCAGAGGCGGGGATCGATGTCCGCCTCCTCCCCCCGGACGAGCCGATAGAGAGGCCCGGCCGGAACCAGGCGCCAGCCGCTCTCGAGCATCTCGGCCGGCGGGGGAACTTCGAAATAAATCGGCCGACCGGACTCCGCCTGCGCCCGGGCGAACGCCGCCGCCGCCACGAGGTTCCGCGGGGCCTTCGGAAACCGGCGTCGGAAACCCGCATAGTCCGGCTCCCGCAGCCGGCGATCCGAGGCGCGCAGCCGCGCATCGTACCAGCCGGGCCCGCTGCACGCGGCGTTTCCCAGATGGGCCATCCGGGCGAGCGTGACGTCCGGCCGCGCCCCCCGGACGACCTGAAGATAATGCGTGGTCGAGGAACTGTCATCGGATCCCAGGATAAGAATGGCCTCCGGAGCCAGGCGCTCGAGATGGATCCTTCCGAAAATCTCGGCCAGGTCGTACCCGCGCTGATTGACGTCCCGATAATTGGCCGCCAGGGACCAGGCCAGCCCGGCCACGGCGGCCGCGGCGACCGCCCCGCGGCCGAGGCGCGCGGCCGCCTCGCGCAGCCCCACGGCCACCGCCAGCCAGAGCGGCATCCAGGCCGCCACATACCAGAAATCCTGCTGCCCTTCCCGAACGAAAAGCGTCGTGACGATCACGAAGGGCACCGTCCAGAGGGCGATGCCCGCCAGAAAGCGCGGGCGGGTCCGCGCCAGCCACACCGCCCCGACGGTCAGGAGGACGAGCGAAACCCCCAGAAACTCTTCCCAAAAATACTGCGAAAGCGCCGCCCAGCGCGACGGGTCGTAGGACAGGAACTCGCTTTTTCCCGTGAAGCGCCTTGCGGTCAGGTATCCGAGGACCTCTGCGAGATTTCGAGGCTCTCCGAACATGAGGCGCGCCGGTCCCCGCGCGAGGACCGCAAGCAGAAGCGACGGACCCAAGGCCGTCCCCGCGGCCAATCCCACGCGGCCCAGAAAGCCTTTCCATCCCAGGGCGCGCGCATGCCGCGCCGCGAACGCCGCCAGCGCCGGACCGGCCAGCGTGATCGAAGGATGAGCCTGCCAGGCCAGGCCGATCGCGACGGCCGCCGCCGTGAGGTCCCGCGGCTTCCGCCGCGCCTCGGCGAGAACGATTCTCCAGAGGAGGAACGCCGTGGCGGCGAAGAGGAGCGCGTAGACCTTCGCGTAGACGCCGGAGAACCAGAACGTGAATCCGGCGGCCGCCAGCGTTCCGACCGCCGCGCCGATCGCATCGGCCGGGCCCGGGTCGCCCTCGCCCGCCGCCCCGAGGACGGTACTCCGCGACCGGAGCGCGTCCCGCGCGGCCAGCCCCAGGAAAGCCGCCGCGAGCGCGGCGCAGAACGAGGAGAACAGGTGAACGGCCAGCGTGAAGTCCAGGAAGAAGAAGAGCCACGCCCACGCGCGCGCCAGAATCACATAGAGCGCGAACCCCGGCGGGTAGAGGACGCCCAGCTCCCTGGCCGCGCACAGGAAGAAGCCCGAGTCCTGCCAGAACACATGCGTCCCGACCGTCGAAAGGGAAAGTCCGAGCGATACGAGAAAGGGAATCCCGGGGGCCGCGAGCGCCCGCAGGCGCGCGGCGCCCGTCATACGCGCACCCCTTCCCACGCGGAACGCAGGCGCCGCGCCAGGCGCGCGCGGGCGGACCCGGGAAGAAACGCGGCCTCCGCCGCGGCCGCCGCGGCCCGCGACAGCTCCTCTTCGGTCCAGCCCGAGCGGAGCGCCCGGCCGTATTCGCCGCTCAGGCGGACGCCGCAGATCGAGGGATCATCCGTGTTGAGGCTCACCGAGAGCCCTTCCCGGACCATCCGCAGGCCCGGGTGGCGCTTCCAGGAGGGCGCCGCGCCCGTCTGGATTTCGCTCGTCAGGCAAAGCTCGAAGTGGACGCCGCGCGCGCGGGCCAGGGCCAGCGTTCGAGGGTCCTCCAGGACGCGCACCCCGTGGCCGATGCGGCGTGCGCCGAAGCGCTCGATCGCCTCCCGGACGTGGGCGGCGCCCCCCGCTTCGCCCGCGTGAAGAGTGACCGGCAGATCGAGCTTCCGGAAAAGCTCGCGGAACGGCTCCGCCGGACGCGCCTCGTCCCCGGCCAGGTCCAACCCGGAAAAGAGATCCGTTCCCCGAACCGCCCGCACGGTCGGCTCGTTCTCGCGCAGCGTGAAGTCCCGCCCGAACGTGGCGATGAACCGGATCTCGAGCCCGCTGCGGCGCGCCGCCGCCGCGATCCAGGCGGCCACGTCTTCGCCGGACACCCGGAGGCGCCGCGCGAAGTGGGCCGGACTGAACCGGAGCTCGAGATAGACCACGCCGTCGCGCCGGGCGTCCTCGGCGGCCTCGAAG
The DNA here is from genome assembly GCA_035574235.1 of Planctomycetota bacterium. NCBI lineage: Bacteria > Pseudomonadati > Planctomycetota > Planctomycetota bacterium. The sequence continues at coordinate 18,238 of DATLZA010000019.1, forward strand.
GCCACCCGCTCGATCCACTCGCGGGACGGGTAAAGGCCCCGAAAGAGCGCGAACTTCGAGAGGAAGCGCGCGAAGCCCGGCCGTTCCCCCCGCATCGAGGTTCGCCGCAGGAGTTCCCGTCGCGGGAGGTCGAGGCCGACGTCCCGGGCCAGTTCCACCAGGGTTTCCGGCCGGACGCTTCCCTCGAGGTGCCGGTGAAGTTCCGCCTTGGGAAGCGCGACGAAATCGGGGCTCACGGCGCCTCGACGAGCATGGCGATCCCCTGCCCTCCTCCGATGCAGGCCGAGGCGACGCCCAGGCGGCGGCCGCGGCGCCGGAGCTCGTAAAGAAGGGTCAGGAGCAGCCGCGCGCCGGTGGCCCCCAGGGGATGCCCCAGGGCGATCGAGCCGCCGTTGACGTTCACGCGGGAACGGTCCAGCCCGAGTTCCTTTTCGACCGCCAGGTACTGGCCCGCGAAGGCCTCGTTGATCTCGAAAAGGTCCACCTCGTCGAGACGCCGTCCGGCGCGGCGCAGCGCCTCCCGGATCGACGGCGCCGGGCCGATCCCCATAATCTCGGGGGGCACGCCCGAGACGGCGTACGACACGACCCGGCCGATCGGCCGGACGCCCGCTTCCCGGGCGCGCGACTCCGTGGTTACGACCAGACAGCACGCGCCGTCCACAATGCCGCTGGCGTTTCCGGCGGTTACGGTGCCGTCCTTGCCGAAGGCGGGCGGAAGGGCCGCGAGCTTTTCGAGCGACGTGTCGGGTTTGAGGTGGTCGTCCGCCTCGACGAGAGCGGCCGTTCCCTTGCGCGTCACCGGAACGGGGGCGATTTCGGCCCTGAAGAGTCCTTCGCGGGAGGCGCGGACGCCTTCGCGGTGGCTGCGCAGCGCATATTCGTCCTGCGCGGCGCGCGAGATGCCGTATTGGCGCGCCAGCGCGTCGGACGTCTGCGCCATGAAGAGGCCGCAGAAGGGATCGCGCAGAGCTTCGTAGAGCGAATCGACAAGCGCCAGGTCCCGGCCGAAGCGGACGGGCTCCCCGCGCAGGCCGCGCACGAGGTGAGGCGCCTGGCTCATGTTTTCCATGCCGCCGGCCAGGACCCAGGAGGCGTCTCCCGCGCGGAGCAGCCGGGCGGCCTGCGCGACCGCTTCGATTCCGGATCCGCACAGGCGGTTGACCGTCACCGCGCCCGCTTCGATCCTGAGGCCGGCCTTGAGCGCCACGTGGCGCGCGCCGTAGATCGCGTCCGGCCCCGTCTGCAGCGCGTTGCCGATCACGCAATGGTCGAAAGCGGACGCGGGGACGCGGCTTTTCTCGATCGCGGCGCGGGCGGCATGGGCGGCCAGGTCCACCGCCGTGACGTCCCGAAAAGCGCCGAACCCGGGGGTGCCCGCATATTCCGCCCAGGGGGTCCGCGCCCCCTCCACGATGACGACGGGGTCCTCGGCCATGTCAGCTCCCGGTGAACTTCGGAGGCCTCTTCTCCAGGAACGCGGAGACCCCTTCCCTCATGTCCCGCGTCTCGAAGCAGCGGGCGAAGAGATCGGCCTCCACCCGGAGGGCCTCCTCGAGGGGCAGCTCCATGCCGCGCCGGACGGCCTCGAGCGTCGCGCGCACGGCCAGGGGTCCGGCGGCCAGAACTTTCGCGAGCAGCGCGCGGGACTCCTCGAGGAGCTGTTCCCGCGGGACCACGCGGTGAACGAGACCCATCCGAAGCGCCTGGGCGGCTTCCACGGGTTCGCCCGTCAGGAGCATCTCCAGCGCGGGCCCGCGCCCGACGAGGCGCGGGAGCCGCTGCGATCCCCCGTAACCGCAGATGATTCCGAGCTTCACTTCCGGCTGGCCGAGGCGGGCCCCCTCGGCGGCCACGCGGAAGGTGCAGGCGAGCGCGATCTCGCAGCCGCCTCCGAGGGCGAAGCCGTTGATCGCGGCGACGACGGGTTTCCCGAGGTTTTCGATCAGGAGCGTGAGCGCCTGGCCCTTGAGGGCGTTGCGGCGGGCTCCGGCGGGATCGAGCCGGCCCAGCTCGCCGAGATCCGCTCCGGCGATGAAGGCGCGGTCCCCCGCTCCGGTCAGGATCGCGGCGCGGACGGAAGCTTCGTCGCGGCAGCGCTCGAAGGCCGCCCGGAGGGCGTCCAGGACCTCCTCGGTGAGCGCGTTGAGTTTCTCGGGCCGATGGACGGTGATCGTGGCGATGCCGTCCCGTTCCTCGATCCGCACGACGCTCATCGAAACTCCGCTTACTTCACGGCCACGATCTTGATTTCCTTGACCCGGACGTCGTCCTTGAGGGGGCGGTCCGTGGTGCGGTCCACTTCCACGGCGGCGATTTTGCGGAGCGTCTCGAGGCCCGCTTCGGGCACCTTTCCGATCACGGTGTACTTTTTGTCGAAGGCGGGGAAGCGGGACAGGCAAACGAAGAACTGCGATCCGTGGAAGCCGGTCTTCAGGTGACCGGACATCGAGACCGTCCCGGCTCCGTGCTCGACGGTCTGTCCTTCCGCTTCCGAACGGACGGCGTATCCGGGACCGCCGAAGCCGTTTTCGTAGGGACAGCCGGTCTGCACCCAGGAGTCCTTGATCACGCGGTGGAACATGAGGTTGTTGTAGAAGCCGCGGCGGGCGAGCGAGACGAAGTTGGAAACGTTGAGGGGGGCCTCCTCGGGAAGAAGGTCGATCTGAAAGGCGCCCATCGTGGTTTCGACGATGGCGGCCAGTCGGGCGGCATCGCCGGCCTGGGGGGCGACCTTGACCGTGAGGGGCGCGGAGCGCAGCTCTTTGTCGAGGCCTTTGTAGACGGCGGCGATCGTGAGATTTCCCGTCTTAAGCGTCGGCACCCGGAAGGCGGCGACGAGAGACTTCTTGGGCTGCAGCGTCAGGCGGGCGGGCGGCAGCCGTTCGGCCAAGTGGGGATCGGGCCGGGTCACCGCGTAGACGAACTGCCGCGTCTTGTCGGGCCCGACCTGGAAGGTGACGTCGAAGCTTACGGAGCGCTCGTCGAACGTGAGTTCGCCGACGTCCTGATCGCGGTCGCCGGAGTTCGTCAGGGTCACTTCCACCTGGACGTCTTCGCCGAGGACGCAGTCCGTCTTGTCGGCCCGTGCGGAGAGCGTGACGTCGGACTTCGGGGCTTCGGCCTGAACGAGCGCGGCCAGGGCGAACGCGAGGATGGCGGGCATGGTCATTCCTTTCCCTTCTTTCGTTCGGAAAGCGTCACTTTCTTGATGACGACGTCGGCTTCGGGCCGGTCCTGGTGATGGCTGCCGCAGCACCGGGTGGGCCCCGGGCGCGGGGCGACGGCCCCGCAGCCCTTGCAGGGACTGTGGTCGGTCTTGACCTTTTCGATCTCCTTGACCACGTCGGCCCCCTCGACGACGCGCCCGAAGACGCTGTACTGGCCGTCGAGGTGGGGGGCCGGGGCGAAGCAGATGAAGAACTGCGAGGTCGCGCTGTGCGGGTCGTTCGTGCGCGCGGCGGAGACGGTGCCGAAGACGTGCTTGCGGTCGGAAAACTCCGCCTGGAGCGGGGTTTTAAGCTCGTTCTTGGGGTCGCGCGGCGCGCCGCCCTGCATCATGAACCCGGGGATGATGCGGTGGAAGATCGACCCTTCGTAGAAGCCGCTCCGGGCCAGGCGGACGAAGTTGAGGACGTGGTTGGGGGCGACGTCCGGGAAGAATTCGATCGCGATCGAGCCGTGGTTGGTCTCGATCGAGGCCACCCAGTCCCGCAGAACGAGGACGCGGAGTTCGTTGGAGACCTGATCGCCGAAGGACCAGCGCAGGCGGTACCAGCCTTCGCGGTCCTCCGGGACGGCGAAGGCGCCCGAGAGGTCCACGGTGCGGCCGAAAAATCCCCCGGGGTCGACGACGGGCGAGCGGCGGGTGATGCCGCGGGTGCGGCCGGTGGCCTTGACGATCCGGTCCTCGAAGTCGCGGATCTCGAAGCCCTCGAGGTAATCTTCCGGCTCGTCGAGGCGCGCTTCGGAGGACCCGACGTTTTCGATCGTGCAGCGCACGAGCATGGGTCGGCCGGGCCGCAGGATCTTCTCGGGAGCCTCGATCGTGAGCTTGACCTGGGCGGCCGAGGCCAGGACGGCGGCGGCGAGGAGGGCATTCATGGCTGGGCGTACTCGTAGAACCCGCGGCCGGCCTTCTTGCCGGTCTTCCCTTCGGCCACCATGCGGCGCAGGAGCGGCGGCGCCTCGTAGCGGGGATCGTTGAACTCGCGGCGAAGGACGTCGAGGATCGCCAGCGTCGTATCCAGGCCCACGAAATCGAGGAGCTCCAGCGGTCCCATGGGCATGCCGCAGCCGAGCTTCATGGCGGTATCGATGTCGCGAGGAGTGGCGAGTCCCCGTTCGACGGCCCGCACGGCCTCGCCCAGGTAGGGCACGAGGAGGAGGTTGACGATGAAGCCGGCGGTGTCCCGGGCGGTGACGGTGACCTTGCCCAGGGATTCGACGAAGGATTTGGCGGCGAGGTAGACGTCTTCGCGGACGGCGTCGGGGCGGACGATTTCGACGAGCTTCATGAGGGGCACGGGGTTCATGAAGTGAAGGCCCAGGAACCGGTCCGCGCGGCGGGTGGCCGAGGCGATGCGGTGGATCGGGATGCTCGAGGTATTGGAGGCGAAGATCGCCTGGGGCTGGGCGAGGCGGTCGAGCTCGGCGAAGACGCGGCGCTTTTCGTCGAGGTTTTCGACGACAGCTTCGATGACGAGATCGCAGTCGCGGAGCTCGCCGAGGTCGGTCGTGCCGCGGATGCGGGCGAGGGTCTGATCGCGCTCCTCGGGGGAGACTTTTCCGCGCCGAACGCCTTCGGCCAGGAAGGAGCGGATGCGGTCGAGGCCTTTCTCGAGCGGGCCGGCGGCGATTTCCCGGACGACGGTGGGGTAGCCTTTCTGGGCGCAGACCTGGGCTATGCCGGAGCCCATGAGGCCGCACCCGACGACGCCGACGGCGCGGATGTTCATAGGGGGAGATGATACTTACGGCGGCCCGGGGCGTCCAGAGCGAGGCGCGGCGGGCCGGCTTACCGGCGCTCAAGCCTCCAGCGTTCCAGGTCCAGCCGCAACGGCTTCCAGTAGATCCGATCCCGCTCGCGCTCCTTGTCCTCTTCCTTTCGGAAAAGAAGTTCGGTTTTTCGGGGGTCGTTCCGGAGGGCTGCACGGACCGCCGGCCGGATTCGGGCGGCCCGGCGAGCCTCCTCCGGGTAGCGCCGGGCGAGGAGGCGGAGCACCTCGAAGGAACGGCATTCCGCGAACCAGAAAGAGAGCCGGGCCGGATCCGCGCGCGCTCCGGCTCGGGCAATGTCCGCATCCACCAGTCTGCGGATCATCGGCCAGTCCTTGTCGCGCTGCGTTTTCTTGGCTCGGACAAGATCAGGCAGGGACAGGACGGCCACGGTTCCGACCCCGCGGATAGGGACCTCGACGCGCCGCTTCCAAAGTTCCGCGAACGGGGCGACCCCGCGCATGCGGCTCATGACGTCGATTCTCAAGCCGTGCAGGCTCGGCAGCCGACTTCGGAAATGGCAGGCGTGACCGCGGCGTAAAGCGCTTGCGGAGAGAGGGGGAAAATAAATCGTTTCCGCTCTCAGGTCCGCCAACGCCTGTCGAAGCCGCCGCAGATTGACGGAGCTAACGGCGACGGCGAGATCGATGTCTCGGGTGAACTCGGCGGCTCCGTACAGAATGCACGCCTGTCCTCCCATCAGGAGCGCCCGAACCTTCCGACGCCGGAACGTAGAAAGGACTTTGCGGATCGGGTTCGGGGTCACATGTTCCTCCCAAGGCCAGGAAGTTCACCCAGAGCCGCTGGGATTCGGCGAACCGCTTCTGGGGACTCAGAAGGTACCACGCCACCGTGTCCGGGTCTCCCAGCGCCTGCGCCAGCCGGTCGTCGAGCGCCTTTCGGGGCATCGCCGGCATGAGGATACGCTCCTGAACGACCCTGTGCAAGGCCGGGGGCGCTCCTTTTCAACGCTCCTTCCGGTACGCCTTGAGAATGGGGAGGACTTTCTCGGCGACGGCGGCCCAGCGGGAGGCATCTTCCTTGACGGCCTGGGGATCCTGGGGAGTGACGGAGCCCGTCCAGCGGACCAGAAGGGCGTCCGCCCGGGGAGCGATGTCGCCCGGGACGATGCTCTTGGCGGCGGCGTCCTTGAAGATCTGCCCGGGACGGATGGGCTCCCGCCGGTCCTTGAGGAAAGCGACCAGCACGTCGCGAAGCCCGAGGGCGAAACGCCGGAGCGCGGCGGGATCGGCCTGCGGGAGGCCGGCGGCGATTTTCTCGAGGTCGGCGACGCGTTCCTGGAGCTTGTCGAAGTCCATACCGGCGGGGATGATAGCGGAAATTCCGGGGAGTGCAAGAAGTTGTCCTCCCGGAATTCTAGCGTTCGAACGCGACCGCCACGCCCAGGCCTCCCGAGGCGCAGAGCGCGGCGAGTCCCCGGCGGGCGCCGCGGCGGCGCATCTCATGGAGGAGCGTGGTCACCAGACGCGCCCCCGTGGCGCCGATCGGGTGCCCCAGCGCAATCGCGCCGCCGTTGACGTTGAGGCGCGCGCGGTCGAAGCGGAGTTCCCGGTCGCAGGCCAGGACCTGCGCGGCGAAGGCTTCGTTGAGCTCCACGAGGTCGAAGGCGCCGAGCGGAAGGCCGGTCGCGCGCTCGAGATTCCGGATCGCCGGCACGGGCCCCAGGCCCATGTCCGCGGGGGCGACGCCGGCGGACGCCCAGCCCGTGATGCGCGCCAGCACGGGCAGGCCGAGCGACCGGGCGCGTTCGTCCGAAGCCACGACCAGCGCCGCCGCGCCGTCGGCGATCCCGCAGGAGTTGCCGGCGTGGACGGTACCTCCGGGCTTGAAGACGGGCGGAAGCTTCGCCAGGGATTCGACGGTTACGCCGTCGCGGGGCGTTTCGTCGCGTCGGAGGGGTTCACCTTCCCCCGGCACGGGGACGATTTCGTCGTCGAAGCGTCCTTCGCGGCGGGCGGCTTCGCAGCGGCGCTGGCTTTCGGCGGCGTAGGCGTCCTGTTCGTCTCGGGAGATTCGGCAGCGCTCGGCCAGGCGTTCGGCGGTTTCGCCCATGAGAAGGCCCGAGAGGGGGCAGAGAAAGCCGTCCCGGTACATGGCGTCAATCAGCTCCGCATGGCCGAGGCGGTAGCCCGTGCGGGCGCGATCCAGGAGAAAGGGGACGCGGGACATGGATTCCATGCCGCCGGCGAGGAGAAGGTCGGCTTCTCCCAGGGCGATGGAGCGGGCGGCGAGGATGAGAGCCTGAAGGCTGGAGGCGCAGGCCTGGTTGACGGTGAAGGCGGGGATGCTTTCGGGAAGTCCGGCGCGGAGGGCGGCCTGGCGGGCGATGTTGGGGCCCACTCCGGCTTGGCGGGCGCAGCCGAAGAGGGCTTCCTGAAGGTCGGACGGGTGGACTCCGGCGTCCTGAAGGGCGGCCCGGGCCGCAAGGGCGGCGAGCTCAGCGGGATGGAGGGGCGCAAGATGGCCGAGAAAGCGGCCGAGAGGGGTGCGTCGAGCGGCGACGATGACGGCGGAGCGCATGAAGAGCACTCTATCCGGGGTCTGGGGGGGAGTTCAACGGAGCGCCCCCAGGGTGGACGCAAATTGTCAGCCGGACACAGACTGGTGACACTTTTTGTCACTTTGGGGGGCATCGACCGATGATGCATACACAATGGGCCAATCCTGTGATCCTCAAGAACTTGCGCGCGCCTGCCGATTCTTAATGGCACGTCGTTTGCTCAGCTTAAGCCCGAGTGGGACTTCGTGATCGGCAGCGAAAGGAGGTGGGTGGGGCGACTCAACTCAACTCGAAGGTTACCGGCAAGATTCGTGGGATTCCATTTTAGGAGATTGCAGCATGAGACGTAGAGAAGGTTTTACGCTGATCGAGCTGATGATCGTGATTGCGATCATCGCGATCATCGCGGCGATTGCGATCCCGGGGCTTCTGCAGAGCCAGCGGGCGGCCAACGAGCGCAACGCTTCGGCGTCGCTCAAGACGCTGGCCACCGCCGAGATCGACTTCCGGTCCAATGACCGGGATGGCAACCGCATCAACGACTTTTGGACGTATGACGTGGCGGGCCTCTTCGTTCTTGAAACGAGCGGTGATGACGGTGCAACTTTCAGTCCGATGATCAAAATGATCGATCCGTCAATCGCGGGCGCGGATGCCATGAACGAAGCCGACGTCACGGCTGATCCTGGAGCTTTGGCCCCGTGGGTGTATCGACGTCAAACTGCCAATATTCCTACTCGGGGACCGAAGTCCGGGTATTGGTATTACGCCTTGGTGTCTGACGCAAGCGAAGGAAGCCTGGAGGCATACAAGGGTTCGACGGATGGAACCACTGCGAACGTGCACCATCCTTCCAAGTTCGGCTTCGGTTGTTTTCCGGATAGCTTCGGTTCTGGCCGGAGCTTGTTCATGATTAACGAGTCGGCCACGGTGATCAAGTTCCCCCTGAACCGGACGGTAAGGCCGAATCCGGCGTCTTTCCCTCCGGGTGCCCGTCCGATCAATACTGGGTCCGGACATCCTTCGAGCTGGGATAACTGGCCGAGCGATACGGACATCAAGCTGGCGAGCAAACTCGACTAAGCGGAGAGTTCGCCATGGGCCCCCCGGCTCGTCCCGACGGGCCGGGGGGCCTTCCCTTACAATCTCAGGAGGCGCCGGAGGAAGGGATGAGGGTTCGGAGCGCGATCCGGGCGTTCACGCTCATCGAGCTCATGATCGTGATCGTCATCATCGCGATCCTCGCGGCCATCTCCATCCCCGCGCTCCTGGCCACGCAGCGCAGCGGCCACGAACAAAGCACGGCGGCCACCCTCCGAACCCTGGCCCCCGCCTCCATGGACTTCCGCACCAACGACCGCGACCAGAACCTCGTCAACGATTTCTGGACGAAGGACGTCGCGGGCCTCTACACGATCTACCCCGCATCCACGCCGAACTCTCCCATCAAGCTCATCGACCCCGCCGTGGCGGGCGCGGACGCCACGCCCGGCGGAGGAACCCCCTTTTCCACGCCCCGATACGCCGCTCTGGACATCACCGCGCTGGCGACCCGGTCCCACAAATCGGGCCACTGGTTCTTCGCCCTGGACAGCGACCTGAGCGGCGGCGCCGCCGTGGATTACCAGCAGCCCACCGACGACCAGCCCGCCAACCTGCACCACAACATGTCCGGCTATGCCTTCGGCGCCTATCCGGATTCCATTGGCTTCGGGAAGTATCTTTTCGTCATGAACGAGACCGCCGTCGTTTATCGGCGCGACCTCGTCGGGAACGTCCGGCCCACGGGCGCCGCTCCCCCGGGCTATCCCCTGGCCTCCGGCGCGGTCGGCGGATCCGCCTCCGACCCCAAGGACTGGCCCACCGAAGAAAACCTCCGGCGGTACTACAAGAAGATCGACTGAAGCCGCAGGCGTCCGACGTCGCCGAACGCCGAAACGGCGACGCCCCCGCGGGACGCGTTCGCGAGGCGATCCAACTCCGCCGCCGCTCCGCAGACAAGCGTCGGATGTCCACGCTTGCCGGAGGCTTCTTCGGAGGATATAAGAAAACCATGAGACGCATCCCGCGCCCAAGGACGCTTTCCCCTCCCCCGCCGGTACCCGATCCCTACCGGGACCTGTGGCTCCGGCTCTCGCCCGGCGAGCGGCTGCGGCGCTCGTGGCGCCTCCGCTCCCGCATCCCCGACCTCCAGGCCGCTCATGACGCGAAGACTTTTCGGAAGCTTTGAGCGCTTCGCGATGGAGCGCCTCCCGCGACGGCGCGAAACGTCCGGCGCCTGCTCCGCGCGCCTTGGCCGTCTGTTGCGCCCCCTACCGGCACAAAAGATCCGTGACGCATCGCGCCACGAGCCCCATGCCGTCCAGACGGCGCTCCTGGGCGGACCCCGCGTCCCACAGGCATTCCCGCACGACGACGTAGTGCGTCAGCGACGCCAGGTATCCTTCCAGGACCCGCTCCGGATCGCCCCGGTCGGCCCTTTCGCGCGTGGCCTGGTCGGCCGTCCGCGCCGCCTCCTCCAGATGCCGCGCCAGGTCCCGTTCGCAGAACGCCCGCGCCTCGGGAGACGGCGAACGGGGCGCGTCCGCCGCCCGCAGGTCCTCCGCGCGAAGCGCGTACTGCCGCGCCCTCAGGTCCCACGCCCCGCGCGCCTCGGCTCGGAGCTCCGGCAGGCGTGAAATCTCCTGCGCGGCCTCCGAAAGCCCGTCGAGCGCCCGCGCGTGCTCGGCCCGCGAGACGTACTCCCCGTACCAGGCGGCCGCGGTGAAGAGGACGAACCGCCGCAACGCGCCTGCCGCCGGCCCCTCGAGAGCCGTCCGGCAAAGCTCCGGACGCCGGCCGCGCTCCCGGAAGTTCCGCGCCAGGCGCGCCGCCGATTCGAGCCTGTACTCGATCGGGGACGGCTGAGAAAGGACCTCGATGTCCGCTCCGTCGCCGCGGCCGAGCAGCTCCGGCGAGGTTCCTTCCAGCTCCCGGAGTCGCGCGTAAATGCGGGCCCGGGCGAGGGACGCCTCCATGTCCCGCCGATCCGCGATCTCCGCGAGCGTCCGGCGCAGCTCCTCCCGGTCGTTCGGCACGGCCACGGGAGGCGGTTCCCCCGCCCCATGGCAGGCTGCCAGCCCGAGCATCAGAAGGATCCCCGCGCGGCGCCCCCGTCCCTTCACCATCCCTCGCGCCCCACCAGCTTCACGAAAACGCACGCGCAAAGCTTCCGCCGCTCGACCCGGCCCCCTTCGCGCGTCACGAGATAAAGGTCCTGCTCCTCGGGGCTCCCGATGGGAATCACCAGCCGTCCGCCCTCCCGGAGCTGCTCCACGAGCGCCACCGGGAGCGACGGCGCTCCGGCCGCGACCAGCACGCGGTCGAAGGGGGCCTCCTCCGGCCACCCGAGCGTCCCGTCGGCGACCCGCAGGCGCGCCTCCCGGAAGCCCGCGCGCTCGAGGTTCCTCCGGGCGAAGTCCGCCAGCTCCGGAATCCGCTCCACCGACCAGACGCGGGCGCCCAAAGCCAGGAGGATCGCCGTCTGGTACCCCGAACCGGCTCCGATTTCGAGCACTTTCTCGCCGCCCCGCAGGTCCAGCGCCTGCGTCATGAACGCGACCATGTACGGCTGCGAGATGGTCTGGCCGTAGCCGATTCCGACGGGGCGGTCCTCGTAGGCCCGGCCCTCCTCCCCCGGGGGAACGAAAAGATGCCGCGGCACGCGCCGAAAGGCCTCCAGCACCCGGGCGTCGCGGATGTCGCGCCCCGCGAGCTGGGACGCGACCATCGCGCGCCGGGCCTCCTCGAAGGGATCCTGGAACGAAGGAGCGTTCACGGCGCGGGCTCGGGCGCCTCGATGCGCTTGACCTTGAGCTTGAGGACGCGCTTGGTGGCGTCCGTAATCTTCACGTCGTCGCCGATGCGGTAGCCGACGACCCAGACGATGCGCGAGCCGTCCGTGATCAGGGGCACCCGGTCGCGCAGCGCTTTGGGCACCTTGTTGTCGATGAAAAACTTCTTGAGCTTGGTCGATCCCTTGGAGCCCAGCGGAACGAACTGGTCGCCCCCCTTGCGCAAACGGACCATGAGCGGTCCCTGGAGCTTGTCGTAATCGACGATCTCCTCGGTGTAGTCCTTGTTCCGGATGTACTCCTTGAGGCCGACGACCTTTCCCTCGAGAAGCTCGGTCTCGATCTGGAGATTGAGCTTCTTGATGACGGTCTTGCCCGGCACCTTGAGCTTGCGATGGGTGAACTTGAGGGGCGGCGGCGGCTCCTGGGGGCGGGCGATCCGAAGGATGTACCCCTCCCGCCGGGCCTCCAGCCCCCGGGGCAGGCGGATCGCCTTGTGGTAGGCCTGATCCCCGCACAGCGAAATGATTTCGAGGTAATGCTCGAAGTTGAGCTGCGGCATCCGTCCGAGCACGGTCTTGACCGCCCGGTCGATGATGAGCGTCTGGATGGCGGGCGGCAGTTTGTGGAACTCTTCCACGGAGAGGCAGACCTCCCCCTCGCCGGAGATCATTTTGGTGTTCTCATACACCTCGTTGGCGATCTCCCGCAGGAGCAGGTAGAACGATCCGGCGGTCTGCCCCAGCTTGACGAGCGCCATCTTGACGCGCGGGTTGAATTCGGCTTCGAGCATCGGGATGAGCTTGTGCCGGATCTTATTGCGCGTGATCGAGGTGTCGAAGTTCGAAAGATCCGTGCGGTACTCGATCTTCTTCTCCCGCAGATAAGCTTCGATTTCGTGCCGCTCGATTTCGATGAGCGGGCGCACCACGAAAAGATCGTGCTTACGGGAAATAACCCGGATGGGGGCCATGCCCTTGAGGCCCCGGAGGCCCGTGCCCCGCAGGATCCGGTGAAGAATGGTTTCCGCCTGGTCATCCAGATTGTGGGCCAGCGCGATCTTCTGAGCCCCCACCTGGAGAGCCACCTTCTGGAGGAACTCGTGGCGGAGCATCCGCCCGGCTTCCTCCTGGGACTTCTTCTCCCGCTTCTGGGCGGCCCGGACATCGAGCCGAGTCGCATGGAACGGAATCTTCAGCGTCTCGCAAAGGGCGCGGACGAAGGCCTCGTCCTCGTCGGAGGCCTTCCCCCGCAGGCCGTGGTTCACATGGGCGACGTGGAGCTTCCAGTTGAACTGCTGAAGGTCGTTGAGCTCCCGGAGGATATGGAGCATGGCGATGGAATCCGGCCCGCCGCTGACGGCGCAGAGGACGGTCTCGCCGGGGCGGATCAGGTCGTACCCCTGGATCGTCAGGAGGACTTTCTTGAGCAGATTCACGGCATCGGTCTCCCGGGCCTCCCTCCTTATAACGCGCTCCGCCGTGATTATAGACCCGGAGCGTCGGGGGGCAAGCCCGAATCGCCCGGGGGGCGGATCTTCGGGACCCGGCGGGGATCCAAGGGGGGCGGAGACGCCTCGGTGAGAAGCCGATGCAGGGCCCCCCGCATGCGGCGTACGAAGTTGAGAAGATCGATCCCGCCGTACTCGGCCGGATACTTTTCCAGCTTCTCCAGGGCCAGGCGGAACCGCGACCGTGCCCCGTTCCAGTTCCCGCGTTCGTAATGGTGGAGGGCCACGGCGCACAGGATCAGTCCCTGGAGGAAGTCCTTTTCCTCCCCGAAGCGCTCCAGCCAGAGCGATTCCCACGCGTCGTGGGCGGCGTAGTAGTCGCCTTCGTTGAACGCGCGGATGCCCTCTCGATACCGGGGGTCGTCCTTCACCGCGCCGGTTTCAGCACCGCGGCCGAGAAAACCAGAAGCGCCGCTCCGATCAGGAGATTGGCGCCCACGAGGCGGACGGACCAGCGGTGGAGGCGGTCGAAGCGCGCCCGGGCGGGATCCCCTTCGCCCAGGGCGGCGAAGTTGGGGATCCGGGCCCGTTCCTGGGCGATCGCGGGGTGGACCCCCAGCGCATAGGTCACCAGAAGCAGCAGCATGAGCCCCACCAGGGCCAGACGAACGCCCTTTACCCACCCTTCTTCCGGCGATCGGAGTCCCAGGACGACCGAGGAGACCGCCAGGACCGCCGCGCAGGCCATCTCCACGTAGCCGAACGCCCGAAGGACGGACCCGAAGATTTCGCCGGCGACGGGTCGAGAGGGGGCGGTCTTGAAGACGACCGGGGCGGCGACCAGGGAGAGGGCAGCCAGCCCTCCGACCCAGAGAGCCAGAGCCAGGAAGTAGACCGCGTACCCCGCCCGGATCATGCCGCCGGCTCCCCCCGCAAGGCCTCCCGGACCGCCTCTTCGGCCACCACCGAGCAGATCACCTTGTGTTCCGGCAGGCCCCCCAGAAACGCCACCACGTCCGCGTTGCGGATCCGCCGGGCGTCCGCCACCGTCCGGCCCTTCAGGAGCTCGGTCAAGGCGGAGCTTGAGGCGATGGCCGCGGCGCAGCCGAATGTCTTGGCCCGGGCGTCGAGGATAATCCCTCCTTCGACCCGCAACGTAAGCTTGACCATATCCCCGCAGGCGGGGTTACGCACGAGAGACTGGTGGGTAGCCCCCGGAAGCTCCCCCGTATTGCGGGGGTTGAGGAAGTGGTCCATGACCGTGGCGTTGTAGTCCTCGAACGGCATGGTTCAGCGGGCCAGCTCTTCGGCGGGAATGGGGTGTCGGCCCTGGAAGCCGTCTTCCAGGTGGTGGTAGTACTCCACCGCCCGCTCTCCCCGCTTCCAGCAGAGGAACACCAGCCTTCCGTCGATGACTCCGTAGAAATCGATCAGCCCGTGCTCGACGCTCTTGAGGACCACCTCGAGCTCCCCAAGCTTGCGGACGGTGGCGTCGAAGTCTTTCTTGGCCTGCTCCAGCTCGGCCAGGTAGTGGGTGTACTCCCGATGGTCCGGGTTGGTCTCCGACTGGACTTCCTCCCCCCAAATCATTTCGAGGACGTCCGACTTGGCCTTGATCTTGCGGAGACGGTCCCGGATCTGATCCAGTTCGCCCAGAATCCGCTCGATCTGGGGAATGAGCGCCGTGGCTTCCCGGGCGCTGAAGACTCGAGGTCCCATATCTTTCCCGTCCCCGCCGGAAGTATAGCGGCCGGATGCTTGGATTTAAAATAAAAGGAGCCAGGCCACCGCTTCGAGGGGTAACCCTGTCAGGCGGCCTGGCCCTGGAGAGAGGGGGAAACAGATTTTGGGCTTGAGAGGCCAAACATACGTGCTGAGCACTCAATCCTAGCTTGGCCTCGTCGTGCCCGAAGCTTTGGGTCCCCTGCCCACAGCCGGGCGAGCCCCATTTTCGGCGCCCCTAAGGGCACCTAAAGAGCATTCGACTTAAATCTGTCGGGGGAGGCGTTTTCCGCTTCCCCATGACTTCTCTTCCAAACTTTGCTTCCAGCTCCCTCTCCCCTTACACCCGCCTTTGGGGGTTCCTTCTACCCCGAAGTATAGCCCCCTTCCAAAGAGCTGTCAACTAAAAAACGCTCGAGCCCAAGGGCTTATTCCTCTGCCCCTTCCGGGCAACACATCATTTATACGACGCTCGCTCGTCTGCGTTTGGGCAAATCGCGTGCCCGGCAACGCGCGCGCACAGGCGGCCGCGTGATTGATCAGTCATCCTAACATCATGACCGAGAAGAGGCTCGAACGGGCTTTGTGCATTGAATCGTCGTCCCATGGATCTCGAAGAGTGGGCCCGTGAATTGCTCCGTCACCCATATATTGGTCCGCGTGTGCTCCGTCAGGCGGCTGGCGCGAAGCGATCCTCCGCAAAATGCAAGCCAAGGCACCAGCTGATCGGTCGCGTGTTCGTCCACCGCCGCTTCCGAGGCTATCTCTTGTGCCAAGGCCCGGGCCGCCTGGCGGCCGACCTCTTCCGCAGGCTTGCCCCGCTCCCCCAGCGCGCCGGCTCCAAGGCGCGCCTCTCCCTCAAAGCCCGCCACGGCCACGAGGACACTGCCGGAAGACCGTGTCGCCCCGTAAAGGACTTCGGTTTCCGTCCGCCCGCCCAGTCCGGCCAGCGCCTGCGCGGCCGCCTCCGCCTGCCGTTCCGACACCCTTCTTGAAGCCAACTCCTCCGAGGCGAAAGAGACGATCCGGATCTCGCGGAGCGCGCCCCGCTCGGTCAGGCTGAAGGGAAGCGGCGCAAGCGGTCCTTCCGCTTCGACCACGACTTCCCCCCCTCCCTTGGGGTAAAACCCGCGGCGGCGGATTTCGAAGCTCAGACGGCGGCTCCGTGCCGCCACGAGCTCCAACACCACCCGTTTCAGGAAGTCCGCGGGAGGACTCCAGGGGACGTCCGTGCCGCCGATGATCTCGACGCGGCTCGGCCCCTCCGCCACCAGCAGGGCCGGAAGGAGCGTCTGAAGGAGCAGCGTAACCGATCCCGCAGTCCCGATATCCACCCGAAAGGAGCTTCCCCGGAGGGGCGCGGGGTGGAAGGTCACCGAGGGCGACCCCGGCACGGCCCCCTCGAACCGGACGGGGCCCAGGAAGCGAAGCGACTGGAGGACCTGGACGTGCTGAGGCTTGAGTCCCGGATTCGGCCGCCGGGCGCGGATGTTGTCCATGCGGAACGGCCGGCCCGTGACGAGGCTCCAGACGAGGGCCGTGCGCAGCATCTGGCCGCCCCCTTCGCCCCGGGACCCATCGAGGTTGACCATCGCGATCCATTCTGATAGTCTGCCCTCGTCATGCAAGAGCAAATCCTCGAAGCGCTCCGCCACGTGAAGGACCCGGACCTCAACCGGGATATCGTCTCGCTGGGATTCGTCAAGGACCTCAAAGTCTGCGACGGCGTGGTTTCTTTCGCCATCGAGCTGACGACCCCCGCCTGCCCCGTCCGGGAGCAGATGAAGGAGCAGGCCTACCGCCAGGTCATGTCCGTGCCCGGCGTCCGCCAGGTGGACATCAAGATGACCTCCCAGGTCCGGGGCCCGGCGGCCCGGTCCGAAGCCAAGGAGCGCCTGATCCCGCAGGTGAAAAACGTCGTCCCCGTGGCCAGCGGCAAGGGGGGCGTGGGCAAATCCACGGTGAGCGCGAATCTGGCGCTCGCGCTGGCGAAGATGGGGGCCAAGGTGGGGCTCATGGACGCCGATGTGTACGGGCCCAGCATCCCCACCCTCACGGGCGCGGTTCCGGCGCCGGGGGGCAACCCCAACCGTTTCGTGCCCCCCGTCGTTCACGGCGTCAAGGTCGTCTCCATGGGCTTTTTCATCCGGCCCGGAGACGCCGTGATCTGGCGCGGCCCCATGCTTCACAAGGCGATGGAGCAGTTCCTGGGTCAGGTGGAATGGGGCGAGCTCGATTACCTGATCGTGGACCTGCCGCCCGGCACCGGGGACATCCAGCTCAGCCTCTGCCAGATGATTCCTTTGACCGGAGCCGCGGTCGTCTCGACTCCGCAGGACGTGGCCCTCAAGGTCGCGGAGAAGGCGATCATCATGTTCCACCGGCTCAACACGCCCGTCCTGGGGCTGATCGAGAACATGAGCGGCTACGTCTGCAGCCACTGCGGCCGGCGGGACGACGTCTTCGGCTCCGGAGGCGCCCGGCGGTACGCCCTCGAGCGCGGCATCCCGTTCCTCGGGGAGATCCCCCTCTCGGCGGAGGTGCGCGAAACGTCCGACGCGGGGCGGCCCATCGTCGTTTCGCGGCCCGACTCGCCCGCCGCGCAGGCCTTCTTCCGGATCGCCGAGAATCTGGCCGCCCAGATCAGCGTCCGGGCCGCCGGCGGCGCCCCGGAGGATCGGCCCGTGCCGCAGAAGATCGAGCTTCGCAGCCGCCAGGAGCTGACGATTACCTGGAGCGACGGCCGCACGAGCGCGGTGCGCACCTACGACCTGCGGGTGAACTGCCCCTGCGCGCAGTGCGTGGACGAGGTCACGGGGGCGCGCCGTCTGGATCCGGCGGCCGTCTCCCGCGAGGTGTGGCCCCAGGAGATCCGTCCCGTCGGCCGCTACGCCCTCAACTTCGTCTGGAGCGACGGCCACGCTTCGGGCATCTACACGTTCGATCGCCTGCGGGAGCTGTCCGGAGCGGCGTAGGGGGGTCTACTTCGCGCGGTCGCGGCCGCCCGACGGGGACGCATACCCCATCTTGGTGAGGAGCTTGTAGCACTCGTCCAGCCGGCGCCGCACGCCGTCGCGCGCCTCCGTATCGACCACCTTGGGATGCTGGCGGTGCTGGGATTCCAGTTCCTGGTAGCGCTTCCTCGCCTGGACGACGTCGCGCGCGGCGAACAGGAGCTCCGCCAGTGCGTAGAGGCAGTTTCCGTTCTGCACCTGCGAGAACTCCGGGTGGTTCTCGAGGAGATAGGCGTAATACCCCCGGGCCTCGGCGAAGTTTTGAAGCGCTCCCGACACCTGCGCCAGGGCCCAGATCTTCTGGGGATCCTCGGGGTTGCTCTTGAGTTCCTCGCGAAGCTGGGCCGCTTTCTTCTCGTGGAGGGGATACGCCTCCTCGCTCCAGTAGGTCAGCCACTTCACGAGCGCGGTCCACCACTCCTCCTCCGCGCGCGTGTCGGGGTTGATGAAGCGGCGCGTCCCTTCGGCGCGCACGAGATCGGCGGACTTGCGGTCCTTGAGGAGGACATAGCACCGGTAGAGCTCGCCGTACACCTGCTCCGCCAGGATCCGCGCGAAATCCCGGCCGACCTCCCGGCGGATCATCATGGCGTCTCCGGCGCGGCGCGCCTCGTTGTACCGCTCGGCGGCGGTCCGCCAGTCGCCCACCGCCGCGGCGGCGGCGCCCAGGTGGAGGTTGCGCTCGAAGGAATCTTCGAGGCGGGTCAGTCGGGAAACCACGTCCTGATAGGACCGGCGGGCGGCCGCCACCTCCTCGCCCACCCGGGTCTGGATCTTCTGCCAGCGTTCCTCGCGCCGGGTCCGGTTGAGAAGCTCTCCCCCCTTCTCCCGGATCTTCTGGGCGTGCTCCTCGAGGCGCGCCTGGGCCTGCCGCACCGCGTCGGTCCGGCCGTAGCGGCCGCGCAGAAGGTCGATCTCGCGCCGGGCGGCGTTGAGTTCGTCGTTCTTCATGAAGATTTCCAGCCGCACCAGCCGTTTTTGGGCCTCGATCTCGTCCTCCTCCGCGGACTCGCCCCGCTCGATCCGCTCCTTGTACTCCGTGCAGAACTTCCGGACGGACTCCGAAACGACGAACAGCGGGTCCTTCATGGAGGTCAGGACCGACTCGATTTCCGCCAGGGCGTCTTCGTAGAGTCCGAACTCCATGCAGATCGCCGCGAGGTTGCACCGGTCGTTGGGATCGGCGTTCTGCTCCCGGTTGTATTTCCAATGCCGCTTGATGAACTCGTAAAAGGCCGACCCCGTGAACTCGCTCCAGTAGTATTCGAACGTGCCCCCGCCTCCGGAGAGCCGGATCTTGAGGGACTTCTCGTCCGCGCTCTCGATGGTGCCGCTGCCGGTGGCCGTCTGGAATTCGCTGCGGAAGCGGTGGGGATTGACTCCTCCGGCGACGCGCGCGTTGATCACGTTGATGAGGCTTTCCTTCAGGTGGGCGCACCGCTCCAGCTCCGACACCCGCCGGTCGAGGCGCTCGCGCAGATCCTCGATTCCGTGGGCGTCCCGGAGGGCCTTCATCCGCTGAAGCGCTCCCTTGAAGTCGAACCGCAGGACGAGCTCCCGGATCGCCCGCGCTTCCTGGGCGATGGCCGCCCGGGCGCGGGCGCGGGCCGCCTCCCGCGCGGCCTCCCGGGCCATCTCCTCCGCCCGGACGATCGCGGCGGCCTCCAGCTCCAGGGCCTCCTTCACCGGCCGGGCGAGCTGCGCCACCTCCGGGACGGAGTCCTGCAGGACGCCCTCCAGAAGCCGCAGCGCCGCCTCGAAGTTCTTCTCGCGCGCCAGCGCCCGGGCCTGCTCCTCCACCTGCCCCCAGGTGAAGCGCGCCTCCGCCACGAGCGCCTGGATTTCCCGCGCGGCCGCCTGGTCGTAGAGGACCGACCGGTACCGGTCCTTGGCGAAGTCGCACTCCAGCGCCGCCTTGCGCGCCTCCTCCTGGAAGGCGGCCAGGAGGTTCCACGCCTCCCCGTATTTCTTCTGATCCCGCAGCGCCTGAGCGCGGCGGACCGCGCTTTCGAATTCCGCGCGCTGCCGCTCCACGGCCTCCTTCCACCGCCGGATATGCTCAGTGCGCGCGCGCGCGCGGTCGGCCGCCGGCGTCCCCCGCGCCTCCTCCGAGCGGGCGAACGCCTCGTACTCCGCCGCCGTGCCCTCGATGAGGGAAAGATCCGGCCCGGCCGGACCGGCGGTCTCCACGGCCTGACGCCACTGCGCGACGTCCTGAGCCTCCAGGAGCTTGAACCGCTGCTCCGCCCGGACTTCGCGAAGGAGCCTCGCCAGCGCGTTCCGGTTCTCGGCGGCCTTTTTGGCGACCTCGGTCCCCGGGTACGCCTGGATCACACGCGCGTAGTCCTCCATGACCCGCTCGATCGAGCGCGGGTCGGAGCGGTCCATCTTCTTGAGCTCCGTCAGGACGACCACCTCGAGGGCCTGCTGCGCCTGGCGCGGATCGACCGCGGGCGTCGGAGGGGGAGGCGGCGGGGGCGCTTCCCGGAAGAAGGAGGCGCCCACGATCCCCCCCACGACCACCACGATGAGAAGCCCCACGGCCGCTCCGAGCAGTTTCTTGTGGGTCACGAGCATCTGAATCGCCGTGGAACCCTCGCCCCGGGCGGCCGCCTCGGCTCCCGCCTGGCCGCGCTGAAAACGCTCCAGATCGGCCACGACCTCCGCCATCGTCTGATACCGCTTGTCCGGATCGCGCTCCATCATCCGCGTCACGATCCGGGCCAGTTCCTCCGGCACGTCCGGGTTGAAGTCGCGGACCGAAGGCGCATCCTCGCGCACCTTCTTATTGACGAGCTCCCGGACGCTCGGGGCCTGGAAGGGGGTCACCCCCGCCAGCATCCGGTAGGCGGTGGCTCCGAGGGAATAAATGTCGCTTCGGAAATCGGCGGGGCGCCCCAGCACTTGCTCCGGCGCGATGTAATGCGGCGTGCCGATGACGGAGGTCTCCTCCTCGGGACCGACTTTTTCGTTCAGGCCCCGGGCCAGCCCCATGTCCCCGATCTTGACCATCCCGGTCTCGGAGATCATCAGGTTGTCGGGCTTCACGTCCCGGTGGATGATCCCCTTCTTGTGGGCGTAATCCAGGCCGCGGGCGGCGTCCAGGATCCAGCGGACCGTCTGGTCCACGGGAATGCGCCGCTGTTTATTGAGCACATCCTGGACGCTCCCGCCCGAGACGTACTCCATGGAGAAGTAGTAGACGTCGTTGTGCCGCTTGACGTCGTAGACCTGCACGACGTTGGGATGGTTGAGCTTCGCCGCGGCCCGCGCCTCGTGGATGAACAGCTCGACGAAGTCCTTGTCCTTCGTATGCTCCTCGGAAATCACCTTGAGGGCCACGAGGCGCTGGAGATCGATTTGCTCGGCCTTGTAGACCGTTCCCATGCCGCCCCGCCCGAGCCGCTCGAGGATCCGGTAGCCGCCGATTCTCTGGCCGGCCAGGCTCGTGGTGGACGCCTCGTCGGACTGGAACGTGAAGAGCGTCTCCCCCACCTTGACGAGATCGCCGAAGGAAAGCTTGACGGTATCCCGAATCCGGGCGCCGTTGAGGTAGGTCCCGTTGAGGCTCTCAAGATCGGTCAGGTAGTATCCGTCCTCGCGGGATTCGATCTTGCAGTGCATCCGCGAGGCCATCGTGTCCCGGAGCGGAAGGGCCGTCGAGGAGTCCCGGCCGAGCAGGACCGTGCCTTTGGAAGGGACGGGCACCGCCCTGCCCTTGTCGTGGCCCTTCTCGACGATGAGTAACGGCATACCCTCTTCCCGTTCCGACGCGCCGGCTCGGCGGCGGAGCTCCCTCCGGAGATAGCCCGAAAGCCCCTGTTCGTATCGTCCGGCGCGGCTCGAACCCCCGGCTAATTATACCCGAACGCCCTCGAAAACCGCGCTGCCGATCCGAACGCAGGTGGATCCCTCCTCGACGGCGGCCTCGAAATCCTCGGACATCCCCATCGAGAGCCCCGCGAGCCCTTCGCGCGCCGCCAGCTCGCGCAGCCGCCGGAAGCAGCCGCGGGCATCGCCCCCGCGGGGAGCCATCGTCATCAAGCCGAGCACCTCAAGACCCGCTCCGCGGGCCGCGGCGACCGCCGCGGGAACCTCCTCCGGGCGATAGCCTCCCTTCGTGGCTTCGCCCGAGACGTTCACCTGCACGTAGACCGGCCGCTTGGGCTCCGTCCGGGCCATGGCCTCCACGAGGGCCGGACGATCGAGCGAATGAATTATTTCCGCCCATTCGAGCGTCCTGCGCAGTTTGTTGGTCTGAATGTGGCCGATCATGTGTCTCCGGAACTGGCGCAGCGGCCCGACCCGGCGCAGGCCTTCGAGCGGACGGTGCTCTCCCACGTCGGTGACCCCCAGAGCGGCCAGCTCAGGAATAAGTTCCACGGGCGCCGATTTGGTTACCACCACCAGCGTCACGCCCGCCGGGTCGCGCCCCGCGCGACGGCAGGCCTCGGCGATCCGCCCGCGCACCTTCTCCAGGTTCTCCCGCAGCCGCGCCCGATCCATGCGCCGCCCCCGGGACCCTAGCCGTTCATCCCTCGAATCAGCCGCAGAACGTCCTCCGCCCGCAGCCGCGCCCCCGGCCGAAGCTCCCGAAAGAAGCGGCGACTGACGAAAACCTCTTCGGAAACGATCGCCACCGGCGCATCGCCCGCCCGGCGGAGCGCCTCCGAAAGAGCCGCGTCGAAGGACGCCGCGTCCCGGTAGGGAATCTCGACGGCCTCCACGCCGGCTTCCCCCGCCAGGGCGGTCCAGTCCGGCGGTTCCGCCAGCGCCGCGAACGAGCCCTCGGCGATGAGGTCCGAGAGCGTCCAGGCCACGTCTCCCCGAACCGCCTCGCCGGCGGAAAGGCCCGGGGCCCGAACGAGCAGGATCTTCTTCATTCGGAGGCGAAAAGGTCCGGAGGCCACACGTACGCCTGTCGCACCAGATGGTCGCGAAGCTTCCGGCGGTTCTCCTCCCGCTTCTGGTTCTCGAGGAAGCTCCGGATCCGGCCCTGCGCCTCGGCGAAGGTCTCCTCCCGCTGGTTGATGCGTTGCTCGAGCCGGAAGATGTTCAGCGTCGATCCGTCCTCCACGATGTCGCTCGTCTCTCCCACCTTCATCGTGTCGAAAAGGAGCCGCACCGTGGCCGGCGAGAAAAACTTCGAGGCGTCCTCGCGCGACACGCCCCGCAGGATCACTTCGCCGCCCGCGCCCCGCCGGACATCCGAATAGAAATGCGCCACGAGGTAAGGATCCGCCCCTTCCTGGAGCTTCCGCAGCACGGACTCAGCGAGGGCGCGCTTATATTCCTTCTCGCGCTCCGTGGAGAACTGGAAGGCCACCCGCACCGCGCTGACGTTCTCGATCGCCTTGAACTGCTCGCGGTGGTTGTCGTAGTAGCGGCGAATTTCCTCCGGAGGCACGGAGTCGATCATGAGGCCGGGCGTCTTCTCGTCCGGGTTCGTGAACGACTTCTGGAGCAAATGCCGGTAGAGCTTGAAGACCAGGTACGTCCGCCGCCGCAGTTCCCGGTATTCGGTGCGGGTGATCCCCTGAAGGCGCAGCCATCGCTCGAAGTCGTCCTCGTCCCGGAAGTTCTTGCGTTCCCGGCGCAGATAATCCTCAAGCTCCTGCTCGCTCACCTGGACGCCGTGCTGGCGGGCGGCCTGAAGGAAAAGTTTCTCTTCGGCCAGCTCGCGACGTTTCGACAGGCGAAGCTCCGGCGTAATCTCCCCTTTCACGTTCCGGAGGCTGTCGTCCACGTCCTTCCAGGTGATGATCTCGTTGTTGATCCGCGCGGCGATGCCGTCGGCGAGCACGCCCGGCAGCGGGCCGTCGGCCCCGTTGGCGTCCTGCGGCCGGATCGCCGTCTCCGGCGGCGCGGGGCGGGTCGCCCGCGCGGGATCCGCCGGGCGTTCCGGACCGCCGCCCGAACACGCGCTCCAGGCGGCCAGGATCAGCGCGGGCGCGAAAACGCGCAGAAGGGGCATGACGACCGCATCATACGGACGCCTTCGCGGCGCTGTCAAGAACGTCCCCGGAACGTGTCGATCTTTTCCGGGAAGGCGCGATGCAGGACCGGATCGAGGAATTCCTCACGCATCTGGAGGTGGAGCGCGGATACAGCGCCCACACCCGGCAGGCGTACCGCCGCGATCTCTCGTTTTTCCGCGGGCCGCTCTCCCGCGAGGGGATCCGCGCCTATTTCGCCGCCCTCCGGACGTGCCGGACGCGCGCGTCGGGCCTGGCCCGCGCGGCCGCGAGCCTCCGCTCGTTCCTCCGTTTCCTGGGGCGGGAGGACCTCCTCTCGCACGTCCCGACGCCGAAGATTCCCCGCCTCCTCCCCAATCCTCTGTCCCGGGATCAGGTCGAGGCGCTCCTCGAAGCCCCGTCCTCGGGACCGCTGGCCGCCCGCGACCGGGCGCTCGCCGAGCTTCTCTACGCCTGCGGCCTGCGCGCCTCGGAGGTGGCCGGCCTGAGACGATCGGACGCGCATCTGGACGCGGGCTACGTGCGCTGCCTGGGCAAGGGGTCCAAGGAACGCGTGATTCCCCTCGGCCGGCCCGCCCGGGAGGCCCTCGCGGCGTACCTGGCGGAGGATCCCGAGGCGCCCCCGGACGCTCCCCTGTTCCGCAGTCTCCGGGGCGGACCCCTCGCGCGGGAAACCGTCTGGAGGATCGTCCGCAAGCTCGCGCGCCGGGGGGGAATCGACCGCCGCGCCTATCCCCACGCGGTGCGCCACTCCTTCGCCACGCACCTCGTCGAGAACGGGGCCGACCTGCGCTACGTTCAGGAAATGCTCGGGCACGCGAAGATTTCGACGACTCAGATCTACACGCAGGTGGACCAGGCGCGCCTCAAGGCCGTCCACCGGCGCCATCATCCGCGCGCGTAGCCGCGGGAGGCACGACTCCTTCGTTGAGGCTTCCCGTCCGATACCCCTGAAGGTCGAGGGCGACGTATCGGAACCCCAGTTCCTTGAGCCGCCCGACCACCAGATCCCGCACGGGCGACCGCACGATCTCCTCGAAATCCCTCGGATCGAGCTCCAGGCGCGCGATCGTGTCATGGTGACGCACGCGGAACTGGCGCAGCCCCAGACCCCGAAGGACGTCCTCGGCCTGCTCCACGACCCGGAGCTTCTCCGGCGTCACCTCGCTCCCGTACGGGATACGCGAAGAAAGGCAGGCCATGGAGGGCTTGTCCCACGTGGGAAGCCCGAGATCGCGGGAGAGCCGGCGGATCTCGAGCTTGGTCAGGCCGGCCTCGGCCAGAGGCGCCCGCACGCGGTGCAGGCGCGCCGCCCGCGCTCCGGGCCGGTGATCCGCGCGGTCGTCGGCGATCTCCCCGTAGACGACGTACCGGCAGCCCTCCCGCTCCGCCAGGGGCGCCAGGCGGGTGAAAAGCTCGTCTTTGCAGAAGAAGCACCGGTCCGGAGCGTTGGCGCGGTAGCCCTCCCGGTCGAGCTCCTTCGTCTCGACGAAGATCTGTCGGGCGCCGATCAGCCGGGCCAGCCGCTCGGATTCGCGGCGCTCGGCCTCCGGAAAGGACTCGCTCAGCGCCGTGACCGCGACCGCGCGGTCCCCGAGGACGTCGCGCGCGACCTTGAGCAGGAAGGTGCTGTCCACGCCGCCCGAGAAGGCGACGAGAACGCTTCCCATGTCAGCCAGGGATTTCCGAAGGGATTCGAGCTTGTCCATGCGCCCGGCGCCGAAGGTAAACGACGGCGCTCGTCAGAATGAGCGCGGCTTCGACGGCGAAGATGCCCAGAAGCGGCCCCCACGTGGCTCCGAGAACGTGGCCGTACGAATGAAGTCCCGTGCCGAAGAGAATGTTGACGCCCACGTACGAAAGCATGATGACGGCGAACCCCACGAGCGCCGCGTTGGCCAGAAGCAGGCCCTTCACCTTCCCCGTGAAGCGCGCGTGCAGCATGGCGAGATACCAGAGAAGCGTGATGAGCGACCACACCTCCTTCTGATCCCACCCCCACCAGCGCCCCCACGCCTCCCCCGCCCACACCGCCCCCAGCGAAATGCCCCCGATGAGAAGCAACGTGGTGATCTGAAGAATCCGGTACAGGCACAGGTCGAGATGGCGGAGCGTCTCCTCCTTGTGCGGAGCGAAGAGCCACGTGAGGATGTACGCGAAGCCCACCCCCGTGCAGAGCAGTCCGCATCCGTACGCCGCCATGATCGTCGGCACGTGGATCGTCATGAGCACTTCGTTCAGAAGGGCGGGCTGCTGCTGCGAGACGAAGGGCGAAAAGATCGTGATCTCCTCCGCCGCCACGACGCACAGCGTCGCGATCGTCGCCGCGCTGATCCCGAAGACGCGGGATTTCATGATGAATTCCATCGCGGTTCCAATGAGGGCCAGAAGAAGCCCCATGGCGATCATCGACTCGTACATGTTCGCCAGCGGATAGCGCGCCGCGATCTGCCAGCGGAGCACGTATCCGTACACGTGAAGCGCGATGCCCGCCAGAAGCGCGGCGAGCCCCAGAGCCCGGAAGCGCGACGAGGAGAACGCGAAGGACAGAAGAAAGAAGAGCACCCCGGGTCCGTAGCCCCAGAGCCACGCCTTGGTGAAGGGGCGGAATGCATTATAGAAGAGCTCAACCTGGATCTTGTCCTCCGGAAGATACGACACCGGATTCAGGGTCTTCAGGGCGTCCCGCAGCTCCGCCGCCGCCCGGTTGAAGTCCGCCGCCTTCCCCTCGGCCAGATTCTTCTTGAGCGATCCCCAGAGGTCCACGATCCGCTTGAGCTTCGCGCGGTCGAAGCGATCCATGACGTCCAGAAACGCCTTGATGTCCCCGGAAGGGTTCTGGCCGCGGACGCGGTCGCCCTCTTCGAGATATCCCTCGAGATCCACGATGCTCGGCCAGCGGGATTTTTCGCCGTATGGGGTCGGGACGATCTGGAAACGGACCTCGTCGAAAATCGTGCGGACCACGCCCATCTGCTCGGCCAGATGCTGGACCGCGCGGTGGTACGGCCGGCGATCCTTGGCCTCCATGCGGGAGATCTCTTCGAGCTCCCGCTGAAGCTCGCCCGCCGACCGCGTCAGTTCCTCCGGCGAGAAGTACTGGCGCGAGCGGTCCTTGCCGTACTTTTCCCGCACCTCGGGAAACTGGATTCGAATGAGCGGCTTCGACTTGTAGACTTCCGGCTGCGCGGCCATCCGGATCACGGACTCCACGGGATGCGCGCTCGGAAAGACCTCCACGAACGCTCCGTCCGGCCCCTTGAATCCGCGGAAGTTCTCCTTGCCGGTCAGTTCGTGCAGAAGCTCCCGGGCCTGCGTATCGAGCGGCTTGTGCCTTCCGCCGTCGAGTACCGCCACCGAAGCCAGCGTGTCGAAGTCGAATCCCGGACTGGCCGGTTCGCGGCGGGAGCACGAAGCCAGGAGAGCCAGAAACGACAGGGCGGCGAGCGACTTCCTCATAGCGGTTATCCTAACGGCCTTTCGGGGACGCGTTCAATCGTTTCCACGGCGAAGTCCTTCTCCTTCCGGACCACGTAGGCCATCGCGATCTCGGGATCGTGCTCGAACACGTTCACCCACCGTTCCGCCGCGATCCGTTCGAGAAGCCGCGCCTTGAGGGCCGCCACTTCCGCGGGATAGAGGTCATAGCCCATCACCCACGCGGGACGGACGTGCCGGGTCGTGGGCAGAAGGTCCGCCCAATAAATCGCCTTGCGACCGCCGCTTTCGA
Source organism: Planctomycetota bacterium (assembly GCA_035574235.1). NCBI lineage: Bacteria > Pseudomonadati > Planctomycetota > Planctomycetota bacterium. The sequence continues at coordinate 45,481 of DATLZA010000019.1, forward strand.
GTTCCACCACCTGGTGGTGCCCGCAGTGCCCGCCGCTCCGGCGGACACGCACGCCCGGCGCAAGTTCCTCCTCACCCCGAACGAAACGCACCCGGCCCTCCTCCCGCAGGGGCACGAAGTCCTCCTGCATATAACTTCCCCGCGTGCGCGGATTCGGGTCGAGCGCCTCCTCCCAGGTTCCTTCCTGGACGACGTACACGGCCTTCGGAAACGCCGGCACGAAGGCCTCCCCCCGCCGGACCGTGGCTCCTCCGGCATGGTCGAAGTGGAGGTGCGAAAGAACCACGAAATCGATGTCCTCGGGCCCCACTCCCGCGGCGGCCAGGCTTTCCTCCAGGCGCGGCGGCTGCTCGACTCCATAAAGCTCCAGGAACTTCCCCGACCGCTTCGAGGCGCCGATGCCCGTGTCGACCAGAACGTTGACCCGTCCCGTCTTGACCAGAAGCGCCGTCAGGGAGAGCCGCACCCGGTTGCGATCGTCCGGTGGCAGGACCTTTTCCCAGAGGGGCTTCGGCACGATTCCGAACATCGCGCCTCCGTCCAGGCGGAAGAACCCGTCGCTGATGGCGTGCAGCTCGAAGTCGCCGAGCTTGTGCATGCGTCCTCCCGCTCAGGCGGTCTGCGTCAGAAGCAGCACCGTCAGCCCCGCCGTGTTGAGAAGCCAGGAGCACGCCAGGAGCTGGCCCACCTGTCCCGCCCGTCCGGGCCGGGCCTGCACCGTGGGCCGCGCGCCCAGGTAGAAAAGATACCCGACCGCCGCCGCCAGCACCGCCGCCGCCGTCGCCGGCCCCGTCCAGGGCAGCCGGAACGCCCAGGCCACCAGTCCCGCCCCCAGCGCCGCCCCTCCCGCCAGCATCGCCAGCGGCCGTGCCAGGGGTCGCGCCGGCCGAACGGCCGCCCATCCCTGCGCCTGCAGGATCATGATCGCCAGCCCCAGGACGTCCAGGCCGAGCACCGCGCCCACAACGGCCAGCATCGGCCACTCCGCCATGCCCACGAGAAGGAACCCGGCGAGCGTTCCGGACGTGCCGAGCGCCAGGTACCCCAGCTGGGCCGCGCTCGAAAGCGGCGGGTCCGAGGCCCCCACCATGCCTTGCATCAGGCGCATGAGGAACCGGCGCAGATAGAACATGTAAATGGAACCGGAGATCGTGATGAGCACTCCCAGGTAGACGATCTTCTTGCCGGGGTCCCGCGATACCTGAAAAATGCTCACCCAGCGGCCGTCGGAATCGCGGCTGTACTGAGCCTGGTAGAAGACCACGCCCCGGTAGTCCAGAGGATCGTTCACCTTGACGGTTTCCTTGAAGGACACCCCCCCGCGCGCGTGGTCGATCACCTCGATGTCGCTCTCGAAGCTCTGGGCCTGGCTTGTGCCCGGATGGTCCACCTTCCGGAACGCCAGCAGGCGCACCTCCAGGCCGAAGGCGTCCCGCTGCTTGCCCGTAAACCGTAGCCGCACGCTGCGGTCCGGCAGCTCCAGCGTGCGGGGCTCGCGCCAGAACACCCATCCGCCGCGCTCCCCGGAAGAACCGCGCAAACGCACGTAGAGGGCCGGAAACTTGTCGGGATCGTCCTTCTGGATTTCCCGGGGCACCGGAACCTTCTCCGCGCGCGGGAGATACCGGTTCATCCGGAACTCCAGCCGCATCGGCATGAACGGGTACCGCACGAGCGTTCCCGGCGTATAGTCGCCGATCTCCGGGGACGCCCCCCGCCGGCTCATGAAGACGTACTTCCATCCGGACGGCAGGCGGACGAAGAACACCGCCGAGACCGCCACGCCGTCCTTGAATCGCTCGGTGAACTCGCGAAACTTCTCCTCGCTCATCTGCTGGAGGACGAGCATCTCGAGGCCGCCTACGCCCTCGCTGATCCCCTCCGTAATCCACTGGGTGCCGCTCGACTGGCCCTCGAAGAAATATTCGATCTCGGCCGCCGGCTGGCCGCCCTCGGGCACCTCTTCGAACGCCGGATACTTGGGCGGCTTGAATTCCGTGTGCGGGAGATACCGGTCGATGAAGACGGTCAGATCCTCCTCGGCGATCCGCCAGACCTTGCGGGGCTCGGACGGCCGGTACAGGTTCTCCTCGATCGCGTGCTCGTACCGGCGGTCCCCGGACGTTTCCACCACGAGCGTCCGCACGTCCTCGAGCTCGAAGAACCGATCGGTCTCCCCCTCCCGGATCCGCATTTGCCCGTATTCTTTCCAGTTGTAGCTCATCCAGGAGCCGAGCATGATCGTGAAGACGCCCGCGTGCGTGCAGAGGAAGCCCCACATCCACACCTTGTAAGGCCGGCGCATGAGCGTGCAGGTCACGAGGTTGACCACGAGCAGCCCCATGAGCACGTTGAACGCCGGCTGATAGACGTCCTTGCGGATGGCGCCGGTCGACTCGTCCAGGCCCCACTTGCTGCTGCCCACGAGCACGAGGAGCATGAGCACCAGCAGCGGCAGAAGCAGCCAGAGCGAGCCGAGGAACCGCGTGACGGGGTGGCGGGTCCAGTCCTTGGGCCGCGGAGAGGACGTCATGAATCTTTCGATGGAGAAGCGGACATCGGGGCTGAGCCTATCAAAGCGGGGACGGCTTGTCCACCGGGACCGGCCGTTCCTTTCTTCTCTTCGTTCCCGCCTTAAGTAATACGTCTAGGAACGATCGATGACAGGGCGGATTCGCGTGGACATCCCCGGCTGTTTCTTGATGAACGCGAGCCCGGCGACTTCCGCGTTGAGCGCGCGCGATACGTGGACGACGCGCGCGGGCGAAACGAGGTCCGGCAGTCCCGGGCGCACGATCGCCACCTCGAGGTCCCGCCCCAGCGGGTTCAGGCGGGCATATCCGTAGAAGAAGTGCGAGGGGTGCACCGCGTGGGGCTGGTAGTGCCGGAGATCGATTCCTTCGAGCAGCCCGTATTCGATCCGGATTCCGCCGTCCGCAAGGTCGAGCACCGTGGCGGTGCTGATCGGCAGCGGCTTGGAGAGAAACGGATCGCGGAGCCGGCAGGTGGTCGGCTTGCGTTCGCGCGGCCCCGCGCGCCGCTCCGAAAGGACGAAGGGAGCCCATCGAAGCCTCTTGCCCTGAAGCCCCACGCAGGCGCGCACCTTTTCCAGAAACACCTCGGGGCGCACCGGCAGGGACAGGACGTCGTTGGCCCCGCCCTGAAGCGCCTTGAACGCCGCGGGGCCGCGGGCGTCCTCGCCGACCGCCAGGATCGCGCAGAACTGGAGCATCGGCTCACGCCGGATCTCCGCCGCGGCGCGCGCCGCGTCCGCAAGGGCGACGACGACCACGTCGATCTTCCCCTTCGTCCCCTGCGGCAGGTTCCAGCCGCGCTGCTCCCGCGCACCATGCCCGGCGGTCAAAAGAGCGTTGACCAGCCGGAGCCGCGCCGCGTCGTCCGGAAGCGTCACGAGCACTTCCGCCCGGGGCGCGGCCGGCCAGTACACGGGCGCAGCAGCGGCGTCCTGGACGGGGTCCGGCCGGAAAGGGCGCGCCGGCGACCGCCCCCCGCGCGCGAGGTATTCCGCGGCCCGCGCCGCCTCCAGGAGTCGCGCCCGCGAAGCCACGGGGAACATCGCCCCCGGAAGGCTCCTCATCGCTTCGAGGGCCGCCCCTTCCGCGCGGGTCCCCGCAGGAAAGGCCGTCCGGCCGCGAACCTCGCGGGCCAGGAAATCCGAGTCGCGCAGATCC